>NZ_BCBP01000063.1:0-39210 GCF_001753955.1 Pseudomonas sp. NBRC 111139 | reverse complement strand
AAGGGCAGGCGCTGAAATAGGGGATGACGCAAGTGTTCAGGCGTAGGTGTCGATGATCCGGCCAAGCATTTCGTCGGATGCCTTGGCGACCTTCGCGCCAAGCTCGACTTCGGTCTTGCCCACCGCCTGTTGCACGACACTGGTGGCCAGGTCCATCTGCTGGCTGCGGTCGACCGCGCGCAGGCGTTCGGCCTGAAAATCGCTGGACTGGCTAGTGGCGGTACGTTCGGCAGTGGTGTTGGCGATCTGGCTGGCGGCCTGATCGACGCGGTTCTGGCCGGTCTGGATTGCGCTCAGGCCCGCGTAGTAGGCGGAGCTACCGGTGATTTCCATGTCAGGACTCCATTGACGCTGGATGACGAACAGCCCCAATTAAAACAGGCTAGGGGCGAAAAGGCCCGTTTAAATCCCTAATGGCTCAATGCCAGTTGATAGGCCTTGGGTATTCCTGCACCGGCCGCCTCGCGGGTAAACCCGCGCCCACAACGGTATGCGTCCCCTCATAGGAGCGGGTTTACCCGCAAAGAGGCCGGGCCTGCATCACACTAATCCAGCAGATCCAACTGCAGATGCTCAGCCACCATGTCGGCACTGGCCTGCTTGAGCTTGGGCACCCGCCCCAGGCAAGGCGCCGGCAAGCGCTCTGCAAGGCTGGCCAGGTTCTCTTCCAGGCGTGAAGTGCGCGGCTCGATGATGTTTGCCACCCAACCCGCCAACTGCAGCCCATCACGCTCGATCGCTTCGGCGCTGAGCAAGGCATGGCTGATGCAACCCAACCGCACGCCTACCACCAGAATCACCGGCAACCGCAGGGCAACGGCAAGGTCGGACAGGTTCTCGAGGCCCGACAGCGGTACGCGCCAGCCACCGGCCCCCTCTATCAGGGTGAAGTCGGCATTTTGTTGCAGCACATTGCGCATCGCCGCGAGCAGTTCTGGCACAGCCAGCGTCACCCCTGCCTCGCGCGCCGCCACATGCGGGGCAATAGCAGGCTCGAAGGCAAACGGATTGACCTGCTCATAGGGCAGCTTGACCGTGCTCTCGTCGATCAGTGCCAGGGCATCGCTATTGCGCAGGCCTTTCGGCGTCATGGTGCAGCCCGAGGCAACCGGCTTGGCACCCAGTGTGCTCATGCCCTGCAAACGCGCCGCATGCAACAGGCCAGCGGCGATGGTGGTCTTGCCGACATCGGTATCGGTACCCGCAATGAAAAAGGCCTGGCTCATCGTGCTCCCCTTACGCCAGTGGCTTGCGCAACACACCATAGACCACTTGATAGGTGGCTGGCAGCCCCGCGGGTTGGCGAAATGCCTCATAGGCCTGCAACAGGCCCTGCATTCGCGCCCGGCCGGTGAGGCCGGAAGGTCGCCCAGGGTTCAGATTGTGCGCCCCCAACGCCTTCAGTTCGTGGGTCAGGCTGCGCACATCCGGGTAGTGCAGCACATGCGGGCACCGCTCCAGCTCAAGCTGTTCAAAACCGCTGGCTGCGCACAGGCGCTGATAGTCTTCGAAACGGCGGAAGCGGTTTACATGCACCAGGCCATCCACCGCCTGCCAACTGGCGCGCAGTTCATCAAGGGTGCCCACGCACAGGCTGCTGAAGGCCAGTACTCCACCTGGGCGCAGCACCCGCTGCGCCTCGTCCAGCACACTGGTGAACTGATCGCACCACTGCACCGCCAGGCTGGAAAACACCAGGTCGACGCTGCCATCGCGCAGCGGCAGACGCTCGGCGTCGCCAACCACGTGATACTGCGCCCCACCCTTTACATGACGGGCATGAAGCAACATGCCTTCGGCAATATCCACCGCCACGCCGCTGGCCTGGACGAAACGCTCGGCCAGCATGCGGCTGAAATGGCCGGTGCCACTGCCCAGGTCCAGCCAGTGTGACGGCTGCAGGCCTGCCGGCAACAGCTCCAGCAGGCTCAGGCCTACAGCGCGCTGAAGGGCCGCCACGCTGTCGTAACTGGCCGCGGCGCGGGAGAACGAGGCCGCCACCTGGCGCTTGTCGGGCAATGCGCCGGGCAGGGTCGGACGGGAAAGGTCAGTCATCGCCACTCTCATGCAGAAAACTCTTGATGCCCGCCGCCAGCTCCTGCGGGTACTCCAGCAGGAACGCGTGGGAACTGTCTTCGACCAGGCCCACTTCTACATCGGGCAACAGCTCGCTCAACGCCTTTGCCGCCTCTGCCGGCACTAGCGCATCGCTGCCGGCGAACAGGTGCAGTTGCGGGCCACCATAGGCCTGCAAGGCTTCACGGGTGTCCAGCTTGGCCAGCACTTCAAGGCCAGTGGCCAGGTACAACGGGTCGGTATCCGGCACGCCGACACCCAGCTGACGCAACAAGGTGCGCGGCTGCAGGGCGCCGTCGCTGCACAAGGTACGGAAGCGCTTGAGGGTGACCTGGGTATGGTTGCGGCAGCCGTCGAGGAAGGTGCCGAAGGTGTCTTCGGCCATGCCATGGGGCCAATCTGGCCGGGCCAGGAAGCTGGGGTTGCTGGCCAAGGTCAGCAGCCCGCAGCAGTGGTCGCCACGCTTGTGCGCCAGCGCGCTGGCCAACATGCCACCCAGTGACCAGCCACCCAGCCAGACATTGCTGGGCAGCTTGCGGTCCAGATGGTCGATCCAGGCCTGCACATCGCTGTGGGCCAGTTCTGGCAGGGGCATCAGCTCTACCTGCAGGCGGGCGTCCTGAGCACGCAGGCTGGCGGCCAGCGGCTCCAGCGCAGCAGTTCCCAAGCCCCAGCCGGGCAATAGAACAAGTCGATTACGCATCGGCGTTCTCCAACTGTGGATAACACTCGGCCAATGCATTCAACAATAGCTGCACCTGCGCCTCGCTGTGTGCGGCGCTCAGGGTTACCCGCAGGCGTGCGCTGCCAGCCGGCACGGTGGGTGGGCGGATGGCCGTCACCAGCAAGCCGCGCTCACGCAGCAGGCGTGACAGGCGCAACGCCTGCGCACTGTCGCCGATGACGATGGGCTGGATCGGCGTCGGGCTGTCCATCAACTGCAGCCCCAGCTGCTGCGCGCCTTCTCGGAACTGGCGAATCAAGGCTGCCAGGTGCTCACGACGCCAGGTTTCGCGGCGCAGCAGCTCCAGGCTCTTGAGTGTGGCGCAGGCCAGCGCCGGTGGCTGGCTGGTGGTGTAGATATAGGGGCGGGCGAACTGTACCAGCGCCTCGATCAGCGCTTCGCTGCCAGCAACAAAGGCACCCGCGGTGCCGCAAGCCTTGCCCAACGTGCCGATCAGCACGGGTACATCATCCACGCCCAGGCCAAAGTGCTCGACGATACCGCCGCCTTGGGCGCCCAGGGTGCCCAGGCCATGGGCGTCGTCGACCATCAGCCAGGCACCGCGGGCACGGGCGACATTGGCCAGCGCCGGCAGGTCGGCCAGGTCACCGTCCATGCTGAACACGCCATCGGTCACCACCAGGGTATTGCCGACCGCCTTGTCCAGGCGGCTGGCCAGGCTGGCCGGGTCGTTGTGCAGGTAGCGGTTGAAGCGGGCGCCACTGAGCAGCCCGCCATCCAGCAGCGAAGCATGGTTGAGGCGGTCTTGCAGCACCGTGTCGCCCTGCCCCACCAGCGCGGTGATGGCGCCCAGATTGGCCATATAACCGGTGGAGAACAACAGTGCGCGCGGGCGGCCGGTAAGTTCAGCCAGTGCCTCTTCAACCTGATGGTGCGGAGTGCTGTGGCCAACCACCAGGTGCGAGGCACCACCCCCCACACCCCAGCGCTCGGCGCCGGCCTGCCAGGCGGCGATCACCTCGGGGTGGTTGGCCAGGCCCAGGTAGTCATTGCTGCAGAAGGCCAGCAACCGCTGGCCGTCGACCACGACTTCCGGCCCTTGCGGGCTTTCCAGCAATGGCCGGTGCCGATACAGGTCTGCGGCGCGCCGTTCGGCCAGGCGCGCTGCCAGGTCGAAAGCCATATCAGGCTGTCGCGGCGTCGTAGAACATCTCGCTGCTGCGCTGCTCGACCAGCGCTTGCTCGATGGCTGCCTGGTGCACTTCGTCGGCGTGCTCTTCACGCGCTTCGGGCTTGATGCCCAGGCGTGCGAACAGCTGCATGTCCTTGTCGGCCTGGGGGTTGGCAGTGGTCAGCAGCTTTTCGCCGTAGAAGATCGAGTTGGCGCCCGCCATGAAGGCCAGGGCCTGCATCTGCTCGTTCATCTGCTCGCGGCCGGCGGACAGGCGCACGTGAGACTTGGGCATGAGGATACGGGCCACGGCCAGCATACGGATAAAGTCGAACGGGTCGACGTCCTCTTCCTCAGCCAGCGGCGTGCCGGCCACCTTGACCAGCATGTTGATCGGCACCGACTCCGGGTGTTCCGGCAGGTTGGCCAGCTGGATCAGCAGGCCGGCGCGGTCATCCAGCGATTCACCCATGCCCAGAATGCCACCAGAGCAGATTTTCATCCCGGCATCGCGCACGTAGGCCAGGGTCTGCAGGCGCTCGCTGTAGGTACGTGTGGTGATGATGCTGCCGTAGAACTCCGGTGAGGTGTCGAGGTTGTGGTTGTAGTAGTCCAGACCCGCGTGGGCCAGGGCCTTGGTTTGCTCCTGATCGAGTTTGCCGAGGGTCATGCAGGTTTCCAGGCCCATGGCCTTGACGCCTTTGACCATCTCCAGCACGTAGGGCATGTCTTTGGCCGACGGGTGCTTCCACGCCGCCCCCATGCAGAAACGGGTAGAACCGATGGCTTTGGCGCGGGCAGCTTCTTCCAGCACCTTCTGCACTTCCATCAGCTTCTGTTTCTCCAGCCCGGTGTTGTAGTGGCCGGACTGCGGACAATATTTGCAATCTTCCGGGCAGGCGCCGGTCTTGATCGACAGCAAGGTCGAAACCTGCACGCGGTTGGGGTCGAAATGCGCGCGGTGCACGGTCTGCGCCTGGAACAGCAAATCATTGAACGGTTGCTGGAACAGCGCCTTGACCTCGGCCAGGGCCCAATCGTGACGTGTTGTTGCAGTTGTGCTGGCGCTCATCGGCGTTTCCTTGTTTAGGCTGTAGCTGGCGCCGGGACAGGAAAGCCCGCCAGCGCATCACGGATAGCTCGCATAGTCATGGAAGGCCTATGAACTGTCAACTGCACTGGAAGCAACTGGTTTACAAGTGCTCACTTATTAATCAGAAGTGCTTGTTATGCGATGAGCCTGCCGAGCAGCCTTACCCGTTGTGCGTCACCTGCGAACAGGCGCTGCCCTGGCTGGGTGATCAGTGCCGGCATTGCGCCCTGCCCTTGCCCATGGCCGGCTTGACCTGCGCCCCGTGTGGCCGCTGCTTGCCGGCCTTCGATCAGGTCATTGCCCTGTGGCATTTCGGTTTTCCGGTGGACACGTTGATCAGCCGTTTCAAGCACAATCGCCAATGGCCTTTGGGGCGCCTGATGGCTGAGCTGCTGGGGCAGGGGCTGCTGTATCGCTATGCCGAAGGGTTGCCTCGCCCTGACCTGCTGTTGCCTGTGCCTTTGGCCAGGCGTCGACTACGCGAGCGGGGGTTCAATCAGGCGGGGATGCTTGGGCGGTGGTTGTCGTCGCACGTCGGGGTAACCTGCAACGAGCGTTTGCTGGTCCGCACACGCGAGACACCGGCACAGCAACATCTGGGCGCCAAGGCACGGCAGCGCAATTTGCGCCAGGCGTTCGCGGTCATGGGCAAACTGGAAGGCAAGCATGTCGCCATCGTCGATGATGTGTTGACCACCGGTGCCACTGCGCAGGCTATCGCCCAGGCACTGCGCAAGGCAGGTGCGCGGCGGGTGGATGTGTATTGCCTGGCACGTACGCCCAAACCGGGGTATGTATGACCAGGCGCGACCTGCCCCTTTGTAAAGCACCCTTGTATACGGAATACCCATGTCCCTACCCCCCGTTCTCACCCAGCACATCGCCCGCCGCCCACAGCGCATCGCGCTGCTGCAGCACATTGCCGAACAAGGCTCGATCACCCGCGCCGCCAAGGCCGCAGGTATCAGCTACAAGGCGGCCTGGGATGCCATCGACGAGCTCAACAACCTGGCCAGCCAGCCCTTGGTCAAGCGCAGCACCGGTGGCCGCGGCGGTGGCGGTGCGCACTTGTCGCCGGAAGGCGAGCGGGTGTTGCGCCTGTACCAAAGGCTGCAGGCCCTGCAGGCACAAATCCTTGAAGCCGCCGAAGAATCCAGCGACCTCGACCTGCTCGGGCGCCTGATGCTGCGCACCAGTGCGCGCAACCAGTTGCAGGGCCAGGTCAGCGGCCTGCGCCGTGAAGGCCGGTATGACCGCGTCAGCCTGGCATTGAGCGGCGGGCTGGAGATCGATGCGCTGATCACCCACGACAGCACTGCGCGCCTGGAGCTGACCCTGGGAACGATGGTGGTGGCGCTGCTGAAGGCCGGGTGGGTGCGGTTGCTGGCGCAAGAGGAAGAAGCCGAGGGAGGCAGCAACTGTTTGAGCGCAACGGTGGAGGAAGTGCTGGCCGAGGAGGACGGCCCCAGCGAGGTCAGGCTGGCGTTAGGCAACGGGCAGACCCTGTGTGCAATGGCTGATGCGCACTGGTTGGCTGCCCAGCAGGTCGTGGATGGCAGTGTGGTGCGGGTACAGTTTCACCCGTCTTATGTGTTGATCGGGGTTCCCGCATAGTCTGGCCGCGCGGTGCGCGGTTCGCGGGCTTGCCCGCTCCCACAGGGACCGCACCACCCGATGCATCTGGGCCGTAATGTGCGGGCACGCCCGCGAAGGGGCCGACACCGGTATAAAGCGGTACCATGGCCCCACGCCGCTTACCCTCCGGAGCCACCATGTCCCACCCCTTCGACACCCTCACCCCCGACCTGGTCCTGGACGCAGTGGAAAGCCTGGGCTTTCTCAGCGATGCGCGGGTGCTGGCGCTGAACAGCTACGAGAACCGCGTGTACCAGGTGGGCATCGAAGACGCGCAGCCGCTGATTGCCAAGTTCTACCGCCCAGGCCGCTGGAGCGATGCAGCCATCCTCGAAGAACACGCCTTCACGGCCGAACTCGCCGACTGTGAAGTCCCGGTGGTTGCGCCCCTGCAGCACGATGACCGCACCTTGTTCGAACACAAGGGCTTCCGCTTCACGCTGTTCCCCCGTCGCGGCGGCCACGCCCCCGAGCCTGGCAACCTCGACCAGTTGTATCGCCTGGGCCAGTTACTTGGCCGCCTGCATGCCGTGGGCGCCAGCAAACCGTTCAAGCACCGCGAGGCACTGGCTGTGGACAACTTTGGCCACGCCTCGCTGAACACCTTGCTGGAGGGTAATTTTGTCCCGCGTGAACTGCTGCCGGCGTTCGAGTCCGTGGCCCGCGATCTGCTCAAGCGGGTGGAGGACATCTACGCTCGCACACCACACCAGCTCATTCGCCTGCACGGCGACCTGCACCCCGGCAACCTGATGCACCGTGACGAGGTGTACCACGTGGTCGACCTCGACGATTGCCGCATGGGCCCAGCGGTGCAAGACCTGTGGATGATGCTGGCCGGCAACCGCGAGGAGCGCCTGGGGCAACTGGCCGAGCTGATCGACGGCTACAACGAGTTCCACGACTTCGACCCGCGCGAACTGGCCCTGATCGAGCCCCTGCGCGCCCTGCGGCAACTGCACTATAGCGCCTGGCTGGCAAGGCGCTGGGACGACCCCGCGTTCCCGCCCAGCTTCCCTTGGTTTGGCCAGCCACGC
Source organism: Pseudomonas sp. NBRC 111139 (assembly GCF_001753955.1). Lineage (NCBI taxonomy): Bacteria > Pseudomonadati > Pseudomonadota > Gammaproteobacteria > Pseudomonadales > Pseudomonadaceae > Pseudomonas > Pseudomonas sp. NBRC 111139. Next base: position 31,513 of record NZ_BCBP01000063.1, on the reverse strand, counting down.
TACTGGGGCGACCAGATTCTCGCCTTGCGCGAACAGATGGCTGCGCTGGATGAAGCTCCGCTGAAATTGTTCTAGAAGCACGCCCGCCTCTGTCTACAATAGGCGTCGCTTTATTTAGCAACCTAAGCAAGGATTCTGCATGCACGCCGCAAACCCGCGTCGCGGATACATACTGGGCTTGAGCGCCTACATCATCTGGGGCCTTTTCCCCCTCTACTTCAAGGCAATCCAGAGCGTCCCGGCGGTGGAAATCATTGTCCACCGGGTGCTCTGGTCAGCACTGTTCGGCTCGCTGCTGCTACTGGTGTGGAAACACCCCGGCTGGTGGCGGGAACTGCGCAACAACCCGCGCCGGCTGGGCATCCTGGCACTGAGCGGGGCACTGATCGCCGGTAACTGGCTGACCTACGTGTGGTCGGTGAACAACGGCCGTATGCTCGAGGCCAGCCTGGGCTATTACATCAACCCGCTGATCAACGTACTGCTGGGCATGCTGATTCTTGGCGAGCGCCTGCGCCGCCTGCAATGGCTGGCGGTGGGCATGGCTGCCGTGGGTGTGGCGCAGCAGGTGTGGCAAGTGGGCAGCCTGCCGTGGGTGTCACTGGTGCTGGCGTTGAGCTTCGGCTTCTATGGGCTGATCCGTAAGCAGGCGCCGGTGGCGGCACTGCCCGGCCTGGTGGTGGAAACCTGGATGCTGGTGCCGCTGGCCCTTGGCTGGCTGCTGCTGCACCCGGCCGCGATGAGTGCCCAGGGCGCGTTCTATACCAGCAGCGAGGCGCTGTGGCTGATGGCGGCCGGGCCGGTGACGCTGGTGCCGCTGGTATGCTTCAACGCCGCCGCACGGCACCTGCCGTACACCACGCTGGGCTTCCTGCAGTACCTGGCACCGACCTTGGTGCTGTTGCAGGCTGTAGTGCTGTTCGATGAGCATTTGTCGTCGAGCACCCTGGCGGCCTTCATGTTCATCTGGGCAGGTTTGGCGATTTACAGCGTCGATGCATGGCTGAACTTGCGCAAACGTAGCTGATCAGAAAACGATCAAAACTCTGCAGGCCATGTAGCGCCTGGCCTGCAGAGACATCTCCATAGGTTATCCACACCCTCGTCCCCGCGCTTTGTGCACAAGCTGCTGATAATTGAGCATTTTTTGAGCAAAACAGTACAAGGCACGTGATACCTGGGCTGGAGAGGTACACCCCCAGGTTATCCACAGGGCCTTCCCCGTGATATCGGGATAACCGCAGATGGCCGCTTCGCAACACAAGGCCGCCCCACATTTGTCCGGTGTACGCAGGACCGTGTGGGAGCGGCCTTGTGTCGCGATAGGGCCGCAAAGCGGCCCCGGCAATCGCTGATCAATCCTCTGCCCGCAGCTTCAACTCCACCATCAAGTCATCCGCCAGGCTCTCCAGCCGCTGCTGCAGTTCTTCCAGCGGCAAGGTCAACGGCAACGCCAGCAATGCGTCGGCGTGGAACAACGGCTCACTGCTCATCGGCGCCGGCTGCACGTCTGTGGAAAACCGCTCGACGTTTACCTGCAACTCGGCCAGCAAGCGGGTAATGTCCCGCACGATCCCCGGCCGGTCGTTACCCACCAGCTCCATGGCAATTGGCTTCCAGGTGCACGACGGCTCGATCCCGCTCTCGGCAATCAGCACGCGAATGTCATACCTGGCCAGCCCCTGCAGCGAGGCCACAAGCTCGGCGTAATTCTCTGCCGGCACCGCCACCCGCAGAATGCCAGCAAACTGCCCGGCCATACGCGACATGCGGCTTTCCAGCCAGTTACCACTGTGGTCGGCGATGCACTGGGCAATACGTTCGACCTGGCCGGCCTTGTCAGGGGCAATTACAGTCAGTACAAGATGATCCACAAGCCCTTCCTCGTGTCGGACCGCGCCGGGCGGCAGAAAATCGGGGGATCGAGTCAGTATAGGCAAGGCGCGGCAACCTGCCGCAGGGCAATCTGCACAGCCAATCGTGTACTGTTTCAAGATTTATCTGGAACAATCCACCTGTTTTTTGCGAACATACCCTCTCCCAGCGTGACCATACGCGACCAACGGGTCGCATAACGGCGCTTTTAGTCTGATTTTGCCCCGCCTACTGCTTCATGTAGTATCCCGTGGCGCGGACTACAAAACGTCGTTTGGATGTCTGCCAAGGCGCCTGTGAAAATACGCACACTGCCCGCCAGCCTGTCTGGCAGGCCGCACCCAGCCGCCCCCGAGCAAAACCGGTGGCATGCACTGGTGCCGTGTTTAGAGAAGCGCTACAGGCTTAATACAGAAGAGCGAAATAGCTGAGCAGAGTGAGGCAAGCAATGACTGGATACGTTCAAGTCGGTGGCCTTCAGGTCGCCAAGGTCCTGTACGACTTCGTGAACAACGAAGCCATCCCCGGGACCGGCATCGTCGCCGAGCAGTTCTGGGCGGGTGCAGAGAAGATCATCAATGACCTCGCTCCAAAGAACAAAGCCCTGCTCGCCAAGCGCGACGAGCTGCAAGCCAAGATCGACGCCTGGCACCAGGCACGCAAAGGCCAGGCCCACGACGCCGCAGCCTACAAAGCATTCCTCCAGGAAATCGGCTACCTGCTGCCACAAGCCGACGATTTCCAGGCCACCACCCAGAACGTGGACGAAGAAATCGCCCACATGGCCGGCCCACAACTGGTCGTGCCGGTGATGAACGCCCGCTTCGCCCTGAACGCCGCCAACGCCCGCTGGGGTTCGCTGTACGACGCCCTTTACGGCACCGACGCCATCAGCGATGAAGGCGGCGCCGAAAAAGGCCAGGGTTACAACAAGGTACGCGGCGACAAGGTCATCGCCTTCGCCCGCGCCTTCCTCGACGAAGCCGCGCCACTGGCCGCCGGCTCGCACGTTGACTCCACGGGCTACCGCATCGAAGGCGGCAAGCTGGTTGTTGCCTTGAAAGGCGGCAGCAACAGCGGCCTGCGCGACGATGCGCAACTGATCGGCTTCCACGGCGACGCCGCCGCGCCGACTGCCGTGTTGCTCAAGCACAACGGCCTGCACTTCGAAATCCAGGTCGATGCCAGCACCCCCGTCGGCAGCACCGACGCCGCTGGCGTCAAAGACATCCTGATGGAGTCGGCACTGACCACCATCATGGACTGCGAAGACTCGGTTGCAGCCGTAGACGCTGACGACAAAGTCATCGTCTACCGCAACTGGCTGGGCTTGATGAAAGGCGACCTGGCCGAAAGCGTGAGCAAGGGTGGCAAAACCTTCACCCGCACCATGAACCCGGACCGCGAGTACGCGGCGCCTAACGGCGGCAGCGTGACCCTGCACGGTCGTTCGTTGCTGTTCGTGCGCAACGTTGGCCACCTGATGACCAACCCGGCGATCCTCGATGCCCAAGGCAACGAAATCCCCGAAGGTATCCAGGACGGGCTGTTCACCAACCTGATCGCCCTGCACAACCTCAACGGCAACACCAGCCGCAAGAATACCCGCAGCGGCAGCGTGTACATCGTCAAGCCGAAGATGCACGGCCCTGAGGAAGTGGCCTTCGCCGCCGAGATCTTCAGCCAGGTCGAAGACCTGCTGGGCATGCCGCGCAACACCGTCAAGGTCGGCATCATGGACGAGGAACGCCGTACCACGGTCAACCTCAAATCCTGCATCAAGGCAGCCGCCGAGCGCGTGGCGTTCATCAACACCGGCTTCCTTGACCGCACTGGCGATGAAATCCACACCTCGATGGAAGCCGGCGCCGTGGTGCGCAAAGGTGCCATGAAGAACGAGAAGTGGATCGGCGCCTACGAAAACAACAACGTCGACGTTGGCCTGGCCACCGGCCTGCAAGGCCGTGCGCAGATTGGCAAAGGCATGTGGGCCATGCCTGACCTGATGGCCGCCATGCTCGAGCAGAAGATCGCCCACCCGCTGGCCGGTGCCAACACCGCTTGGGTACCGTCGCCAACTGCCGCCACCCTGCACGCCCTGCACTACCACAAGGTGGACGTACAGGCGCGCCAGCGTGAACTGGCTTCACGTACCCCGGCGTCGGTGGACGACATTCTGGCCATTCCGCTGGCTGCCGACACCAACTGGTCGGCCGAAGAGATCCGCAACGAACTGGACAACAACGCCCAGGGCATTCTCGGCTACGTGGTGCGTTGGATCGACCAGGGCGTGGGTTGCTCGAAGGTGCCGGACATCAACAACGTCGGCCTGATGGAAGACCGTGCCACCCTGCGCATCTCTGCCCAGCTGCTGGCCAACTGGCTGCGCCACGGCGTGGTCAGCCAGGAGCAGGTGCTGGAAAGCCTCAAGCGCATGGCCGTGGTGGTCGATCAGCAGAACGCTGGCGACGCCCTGTACCGCCCGATGGCGCCGAACTTCGACGACAACGTGGCGTTCCAGGCGGCTGTGGAACTGGTGGTGGAAGGTGGCAAGCAACCGAACGGTTATACCGAACCGGTACTGCACCGCCGTCGCCGCGAGTTCAAGGCGCGTAACGGGTTGTAAGTAACATCTGCGCCAGGGGGCCGTTTTGCGGCCCCCTCGGCGCATCAACCCATTTTCAGTTCTTTCCTCACCAGCTCCAACAGCTTGCCCAAATCCACCGGCTTGAGCAGGAAGTCCACCACCCCCAGGTGCATCACATCCACTGCCTCTTCCACATCGGTGTCACCCGACACCACAATGATCGACAACGCCGCCCGCTCCGACGCGCGAATTGTCCTGATCAAGTCCAGTCCACTTTCAGGCTGCATGCGCAAATCGGTAATCATCAACCCGATACGCTTCTGGTAGTGCAGGTACAACCTGGCTTCCTCGGCCCCATCCGCCCCCACCGCATCAATGCCCCGGCTTTTCAGGTACAGGATCAGCGCCTCACGGTTAACCGCGTTGTCATCCACCACCAGCACCAACGGTCTGGCTGCCACAGGCGCACTTTGGTTTATCACGGCCAAGGCCTCGCGCTCGGCGTCGCTCAGGATGTCGGTGTGCTCGGGCATGCTTGTCTCGTCAAAATAATTCCGCTTCAGCATTAGGACCGCATTACTTGCGTAACCCGTTTCGCCTTTCGTCGGGTCTTTGACAAGGGCGCTCATAGACTTACGTCCAATGGGCACCACCCCGCCGCAAGCCGACCATGGAGGCAGAGAACAACATGGCCGGTACCTATATATAGATATATATAGTTCGGCATAGCGATACGGTCAGTTTCATGAGCAAAAAGGACGCCTACAGCCAGGCGGGCAAGACAGCGGTACTGCAAAACATCCAAGGCACATTGCAGTTCCTGCAGCGCTTTCCGCCGTTCAATCAGATGGAGCACAGCCACCTGGCCTTCTTGGTCGAGCAGTGCCAGCTGCGCTTCTACGCCTGCGGTGAAAGCATCGTCAAACCTGCCGACGGGCCGGTCGAGCACTTCTACATCGTCAAGCAGGGCCGCGTGGTTGGCGAGCGCCAGCACCTGGCCAAACCGGGTGTCGAAACCACGTTCGAGATCACCAGCGGGGAGTGCTTCCCGCTGGCAGCCCTGCTGGGTGAGCGGGCAACCCGCACCGAGCACCTGGCCGGGGAAGACACCTTCTGCCTGCAACTGAACAAGGCCGCATTCATCCGCGTGTTCTCGATGTCTGAAGTGTTTCGGGATTTTGCCCTGCGCGGTGTCAGCAGCCTGCTTGATCAGGTCAATCAGCAAGTACGCCAGCGCGCGGTGGAAACCCTCGGCACCCAATACTCGCTGAACACCCCCCTGGGTGAACTGGCCATGCGTCACCCGGTGGTGTGCAGCGCCCATACGCCCCTGCGCGAAGCCGTGCGGCTGATGCACGAGCAACAGGTGGGCAGCATCGTGGTGGTCGACCCGCAGCGCTACCCCATCGGTATCTTCACCTTGCGCGACCTGCGCCAGGTGGTGGCGACAGTAGATGCCGACCTGGGCGCCGCCATCGACCGGCACATGACCGCCAAACCGTTCTACCTCCCACCCCAGGCCAGCGCCTTCGATGCCGCCATGGCCATGACCGAGCGGCATATTGCCCATGTCTGCCTGGTGGAAAACGGACGCCTGTGCGGCGTGGTTTCAGAGCGCGACCTGTTCTCCCTGCAACGGGTCGATCTGGTTCACCTGGCGCGCACCATACGCCATGCGCCACGCCTGGATACGCTGGTTTCGCTGCGCGGCGAAATCAGCCAGCTTGTAGAACGCATGCTGGCCCATGGCGCATCGTCGACGCAGATCACCCAGATCATTACTTTGCTCAACGACCATACCGTGTGCCGGGTCATCGAACTGGCCCTGGCCGAACGTGGCGACCCGGGCGTGCCGTTCAGCTGGCTGTGCTTTGGCAGCGAAGGGCGACGCGAGCAGACCCTGCACACCGACCAGGACAACGGCATCCTCTTCGAAGCAGTCGACAGCGCCGAGGCCGACGCGATCCGCGCTCGCCTGCTGCCGCTGGCGCAATACATCAACCAATGCCTGGCCCAGTGCGGTTTCACCCTGTGCATGGGTAACGTCATGGCCGGCAACCCCGAACTGTGCCTGTCGCGCAGCGAGTGGGCGCGACGCTTTGCCGGGTTTGTTCGCGAAGCCAGCCCGGAGAACCTGTTGGGCTCGAGCATCTACTTCGACCTGCGTGTGGTGTGGGGCGACGAGCAAGGCTGCGAGCAGCTGCGCCAAGGCCTGCTGGCACAGGTAGCCGACAACCGCATCTTTCAGCGCATGATGGCTGACAACGCCCTGCGCCAACGCCCGCCGGTGGGCCGGTTGCGCGAGTTCGTGCTGACACGCCAGGGCAACGACAAGGCGGCGACCCTCGACCTCAAGGTCCAGGGCCTGACGCCCTTCGTGGATGGTGCCCGTTTGCTGGCCCTGGCCAATGGCATAGCTGCCTGCAATACCCTGGAGCGCCTACGCCAACTGGTGGCCAAGGGCGTGATCGAGCCGTTGGACGGCGCCGCCTATGAAGAGGCCTACCACTTCATCCAGCAAACCCGCATGCAGCAGCACCAGCGCCAGATACGCGACAACCTGCCTTACTCCAACCGGGTCGACCCGGACAGCCTCAACCACCTGGACCGGCGCATCCTGCGCGAGTCGCTGCGCCAGGCCCAGCGCCTGCAAAGCAGCCTGGCCTTGAGGTACCAGTTGTGAGCCTGTTCGCCTGGCTGCGCCCCAGCGCGCCCGAGCTGGACCACGCCAAGCGCCAGCGCCTGGCCCGGTTGCCCAAGCCCGTGCCGCTGGGGGTATGTACCCTGCGTGAGCAGCGCTGGGTGGTGCTGGACCTGGAAACCAGCGGGCTCAACCCCAACCGTGATCAGGTACTGTCGATTGGGGCGGTGGCCATCGAGGACGGTGCCATCGACTTTGCCCAGCAGTTCGAACGCACATTGCACCGGCCTTTGCAGAAGACCAACGCCAGCGTACTGATCCACGGCTTGGGCCCCAGCGCATTGGCTGCCGGTTGCGACCCGGCCGAGGCCTTGCTGGATTTACTCGATTTCATTGGCAACAGCCCGGTGCTGGCGTTTCACGCGCCATTCGACCAGCGCATGCTGGCCCGTGCGCTGAAAGAGACCCTTGGGCATCGCTTGCAGTCAATGTTCCTCGACGTTGCCGAACTGGCACCGATGCTCAACCCAGACACGGTACTGCGCGAGGCCGGGCTGGATGACTGGGTGGCACGGTTTGGCTTGCAGGTTGAAGAACGCCATCATGCCAGTGCCGATGCCCAGGTGACCGCAGAGCTTGCGCTGATCCTGTTCAGCCAGGCCCGGCGCCAGCAGCTGGACAGCCCGCTGCAGCTAGAGCAACGGTTGCGCGGGTGGCGACGGCGCAAGATGCAGAGTCATGGTTTGTAAGGCGTGGGATTTGCAGCGCCGGTGAGATCGAGCGCCGCCCGTGCGGCGCATCGCGAGCAAGCTCGATCCCACCGGCGCCACATAACTCAAACCAAGCCCCATGATGGCAATCCGATAAGCGTCCATTGCACCCACCCCCTCCCCTCTGCAACAATCGAGAATAATTATCGTTAGTTAATGCATTCGTTCCGGGGGGACGCTGCTTGTCTTCTGCACAAAGCCCACACGCCGATCTGGTCGGTGCGCTGTACCGCGACCACCGCGGCTGGCTGCTCGCCTGGCTGCAACGCAGCATGGCCTGCCGCCAACGTGCCGAAGACCTGAGCCAGGACACCTTCGTGCGCCTGCTTGGTCGTGAGCAACTGGAGACACCCCGCGAACCCCGCGCGTTTCTGGCCGCCGTGGCCAAGGGGCTGATGTTCGACCACTTCCGTCGCACCGCGCTGGAACAAGCCTACCTGGCCGAACTGGCATTGATCCCTGAAGCCGAACAGCCCTCGCCAGAAATGCAGCACCTGATCCTTGAAGACCTCAAAGCCATCGACCGCCTGCTCGGCAAGCTGTCGAGCAAGGCTCGCGCGGCGTTTCTGCACAGCCGCCTGGACGGCATGGGCCATGCCGAGATTGCCGAGCGCCTTGGCGTTTCGGTGTCGCGGGTGCGCCAGTACATCGCCCAAGGGATGCGCCAGTGCTATGTAGCCCTGTATGGGGAGCCGACGTGAGCAACGTCCCGGTTTCGTCCCGGGTCCTGGAAGCCGCGATTGCCTGGAAACTCAGCCTCGGCGACAGCAGCAGCACGCCTGATGAGCGCAATGAATTCATGCGCTGGCATGCCGCCAGCGAAGAGCACGCACGTGCCTGGCGCCAGCTCGGCGCCATGGACCAACGCGTTAGCGCGGCGGCTGGCCCGGCACGCCAGGCGCTGCTGCAATCACGCGCCAGCCTGCGGCGACGCATTGGCAAGGTTGGCGGCGGGCTGGCTGGCACGTTTCTGCTCGGCGCGCTGCTGGCATGGGGCGGCGCCCCGTCGCTGGCACCCAGCTACTGGCTGGCCGACCAGCGCACCGCCACGGGAGAGTTGCGTACCTTGCGCCTGGAAGACGGCACACTGCTGAGCCTGAACACCCACACCGCCGTGGACATCGACTACGCCGGCGCGCAACGGGTGATCGTGCTGCACCAAGGCGAAATCTCGGTCGAAACCGGCCACCAGGACCCGCGCCCGCTGCTGGTACGCACTGAAGACGGTCGCTTGCGGCCACTGGGCACGCGCTTCCTGGTGCGCCGCGAAGCCGGCGGTACGCGCCTGGAAGTGCTGCAAGCCTCGGTCGCCGCCATGCCGCATAACAGCGGCGACGAACAGGTGCTGCGCGAAGGCCAGCAGGTGTTGATGAACGCCAACGGCCTCGGCGAGGTTGGCACGGTGCCTGCCGGTGCCGATGCCTGGACCCGCGGCATGCTGGTGGTCGACAACGTACGCCTGGGCGACCTGCTCGCCACACTGGGCCAGTACCGCAGCGGCTACCTCGGGGTGGATGCCAAGGTCGCCGACCTGCGTGTGACCGGCAGCTTCCCGCTGACCAACACCGACCTGGCGCTGGCCTCGCTGGTGCCGGCGTTGCCGGTGAAGATCGAGCGGCATACGCAGTGGTGGGTGAACGTCACGTCCAAATAGGCCGGGCCCGCTGGCCAATTTCCATCCGCCGTTCACCGTTGCCGCCACCACCGTATTCGCGGGTAAACCCGCTCCTACCACGGTGGTGGGCACGCATCGGGGTCGTCGTAGGAGCGGGTTCACCCGCGAAGAGGCCGGGCCTGCTGGCCAATTTCCACCCGCCGTTCACCGTTGCCGCCACCACCGTATTCGCGGGTAAACCCGCTCCTACCACGGTGGTGGGCACACATCGGGGTCGTCGTAGGAGCGGGTTTACCCGCGAAGAGGCCGGTGCTGGCAAAATACCTTTTAAATAATTCTCAATATTTTTCAGATTCGCCCTGTCACTTTTCAGATCTCGCTCGGCAAGGAAGCAGCAAGCACTTACCCGTCGAGGAACCGCCGCATGTCCCGTGCCGTTGATCATATCCTGCGCCCCAGCCTGATGGCCCTGGCCATCGGCCTGGCTGCCCCGCTGACCAGCCCTGTGTTGTTCGCCGCCGAGCAATCCACGTCGCGCGCCTACAACCTGCCCAGCGCGCCACTGGCCACCACCCTCAACCAGATCGCCAGCCAGGCCGGCATTGCCTTGGCCATCGACCCGGCACTGGTCAGCGGCCGCACCTCGGCCCCGGTCAGCGGCCAATACGACGGCCTGGGCGCCCTGCAAGCCGCCCTCAGCGGTACCGGCCTGCAGTTGCAGCAGAGCACTGCGGGCAGCTACAGCCTGGTGGCCGTGCCGGATGGCACCCTGGCCTTGCCGGAAACCACCGTGAATGCCCCCAGCGCCAGCGAAAGCGCCTGGGGCCCGGTTGAAGGCTACGTGGCCAAGCGCACCGCTGCTGGCACCAAGACTGACACGGCACTTGTGGAAGTCCCCCGCTCCATCTCTGTCGCCACCCGCGAGCAAATGAAAGACCGCGGTGTACACAGCCTGGATGATGCAGTGCGCTACATGCCAGGCATCGTCTCCGCCAGCTTCGGCAGCGACACCCGTTATGACTGGATGCGCGTGCGCGGCTTCGAGCCAACGCAGTTCCTCGATGGCCTGCCCCTGCCCCGCGGCGTGTATGCCAACCCGAAAGCCGAAACCTGGAACCTCGACCGCCTCGCCCTGCTGCGCGGCCCGGCCTCTTCGATCTACGGCCAGACCCCACCTGGCGGCCTGCTGGACATGGTCAGCCGCCGTCCGCAAGCGGAAAGCGCTCACGAAATCGAGCTTCAATACGGCAGCGACAACCATCGCCAGATCAACTTCGCAAGCACCGGCAAGATCGACGATGAAGGTCGCTTTCTCTATGGCGTCAGTGGCGTTATCCGTGACAGTGGCACCCAGATCGACCACATCGACAACAAGCGCTACAACATTGCCCCAAGCCTGACCTGGAACATTGACGAAGACACGACGCTGACCTTCCTGACCCAGTTCACCCGTGACGATACCGGTGCCACCAGCCAATTCCGGCCCATCCAGGGCACCAAGATCGACATGCCGTTCGGCAAGATCTCGCACCACAAGAACCTGGGTGACCCGGATTACGAGTTCTACGACCGTACTTACTACGCGCTGGGTTACGCCTTCGAACACCGCATCAACGACGTCTGGCAGTTCCGCCAGAACCTGCGCTACACCAAGTCAGACCTGTCGTTCCAGACCATCACCCCTGGCAGTTACTACGAGCCCGGCGGCCCGGTCAAAGACGATGGCACTGTCAGCCGCATGTCCACCAACACCGATGAAGACATCAGCCAGTTCGCGGTGGACAACAACTTCCAGGCGGACTTCGCTACCGGGGACATCAACCACACGCTGTTGATCGGTCTAGACCACCAGCGCATCAACACCAACTACCTGTCGATCTTCGACTTCACCGTGCCGGACAGCAACGTCAACAACCCGGTCTACGGGCTGCCGATCACTCGCCCGGATCGCTCGACCGCGTTTTACGACTACAACCAGAAAACCCGTCAGACTGGCCTGTATGTGCAGGACCAGATGGCGCTTGGTAACTGGCGCCTGACCCTGGGCGGTCGTGAAGACTGGGTGCACACCGGCACCAAGTTCTTCAACCAGGGCGATGCCACCAATACCCAGCGGGACAAGAAGTTCAGCGGCAACGCAGCCATCAGCTACGTGTTCGACTCAGGCTTCGTGCCGTACCTGTCCTATGCCGAGTCGTTCCAGCCGTCCAGCAATGCCAGTGTGTCGGCCTCGGACTCGTTCAAGCCCACCGAAGGCAAACAGTGGGAGCTGGGCGTGAAGTATCAGCCACCGGGGTCCAACACCCTGTTGTCGGCAGCCGTGTACGACCTGACTCAGAAAAACGTCTCGGTCACCAATACGGTCGGTGGTGTGACCATCACCAGCCAGACCGGTGAAGTGAAAGTCCGCGGCCTTGAGCTGGAAGCGGTTTCCGATGTGACCGACAACCTGAAGGTGATTGCCGCCTACACCCTGGCCAAGTCCGAGGTGCAGGACGGCGATTTCAAAGGTAACCGCCTGCAACTGATGCCTAACCAGCAAGCGTCCATCTGGGGCGACTATACCTGGCACTCGGGCGTGCTCGACGGCTTCGGCATCGGCCTGGGCGCGCGTTATACCGGTAATACCTACGGTGACCAAGGCAATACCTACCTGGGCAAGGCCAAGGCCTACACCGTCTTCGACGGGTCGGTGCATTACGACCTGGGTCGCCTGAACGGCAGCCTGAAGGGCGCGTCGGTCGCGGTCACCGCCACCAACCTGCTGAACAAGGACTACCTCTCTACTTGTGACGCGTACTACTGCTACTACGGCGATGAGCGCAGCGTTGTCGCCAGCGCCACTTACAAGTTCTGAGTGAGCTGGGGCCGCCTTGCGGCCCCGGGTTCCAACCGACAACAATCGGTACCGTGATGAAGAGCCCCACCATCCGCCGCTGGTCCTTGATCCACACCTGGAGCAGCCTGGTCTGTACCCTGTTCCTGCTGTTGCTGGCAGTCACCGGCCTGCCGCTGATCTTCCACCACGAACTCGAACACCTGCTAGGCGACGCCCCTGAACTGCGTGAAATGCCGGCAGGCACCCCGCACCTCGACCTGCAACAACTGGTGCTCAAGGCCGAACAACATCGCCCCGGCGAGGTCATGCAGTACTTCGGCTACGATGAAGACGAGCCCAACGGCGTAGTCGCCATTACCGCCGCCACCGCCGGCACCGACCCCAACCTGTCGCACACCTTCATGCTCGATGCACGCACCGGCGAGGCGGTGGCCATGCCGGCCGCCAACGGCGGTTTCATGATGGTGATGCTGCGCCTGCATGTGGACATGTTCGCAGGCCTGCCGGGCAAGCTGCTGCTGGCCTTCATGGGCGTATTGTTCATTGTCGCGATTGTCTCCGGCACCGTGCTCTATGCGCCGTTCATGCGCCGCCTGGAATTCGGCACCGTACGCCACAACAAGTCCCGCCGCCTGCGCTGGCTCGACCTGCACAACCTGATCGGCATGGTCACCCTGGCCTGGGCATTGACAGTGAGCGTGACCGGGGTAATCAGTGCCCTGTCCGACCTGGTCATCGCGGCCTGGCGCAACGACAGCCTGGCTGCGATGGTTGCCCCCTACCGCGACGCCCCGCCGCTCGTCGAGCGCGCCCCAGCCACTCGCCTGCTGGACATTGCCGAACAGGCCGCGCCGGGCATGCGCCCGGACTTCATCGCGTTTCCTGGCACGCGTTTCTCCAGCGAGCACCACTATGCGGTGTTCATGAACGGTGCCACCCACCTGAGTTCGCACCTGTTCACGCCGGTACTGATCGATGCTCGCACCCTTGAAGTGACTGCCGTCGGCAACCGTCCCTGGTACATGGATGCCATGGGCCTGTCGCAGCCACTGCATTTCGGCGATTACGGCGGGCGACCGATGCAGATCCTCTGGGCGTTACTGGACGTGCTGACAATCATCGTGCTCGGCAGCGGCCTCTACCTGTGGTGGGACAAGCAGCGCAAACCCAGGGAGGCACGCGCATGAGCCACAGGTCTCACGCCACTGCACGCCTCTTCGCCTGGCCAGCGTTGATTGCCCTGCTTGGCTTCCTGGGCCTGTTCGCCGCACTGCTCGGCGACGGTGGCTGGGACGTTCTGGCATGGGCCGGCCTGGGCCTGCCGGCCCTGCTGAGCCTGCGCGGGCTGCTCTGGCGTCGGGGGCGCTAGCCCGCTACCACCCCGCAACCGCAGGTATTGCCAAGCATGGGGTTTTCCTCAACCAAGGAACCGCCCCATGCGCCCCCTCGAACAACTGGAACAGATCGACCGACAAATCGGTGACTTGCTCGACGGCCTTCCGACCCTCGACCTTCAACACCCCATCAACCCCGACACGCGCACCTGGCTGCACGGCGAACTGGCCAGCTTCTGGACCACGGCCGATGAGCAAGGCGAAACCCCCAGACAAAATCTGCTGGCACTGCGCAAGGCGCTGATGCTGGCCGAGGTTGAACTGCGCCTGGGCGACGAGACCTTGGGCTACCGCTCAGCCGATCAACTATGGGCCTGCCTGCAACAGCCACTACCCTCCCAGCGCAGGCATATGCCCCTGGCCAAAAGGCCACAGGTCTACCGCGTTCTGCTGGAAGGCCTACGGCCCAACTGGCGAAGCTACCTGCCAGGCACACTGATCATCGTTGCCGGTACCGCCGAAGGCCCTATGCTCACGCCTCAGGATGCCGCAGGCGCTGCTTTGCTGTGCAGCCTGTCACAAGGCATCGAGGCTTTCGACTCCCTGGGCGCACTGCACCAGGAGCTTTGCGAACGCCTGGAAGACCCACTCCAGAGCAGACCGCTGCTGCATCTGTACACTGACACGCAGGCGGACCGCGCTCGCCGGTCACAGCGCCTGCGCTATGACTGGTACGCCGACAGCCTGCTGGAGGCCCAGATCGACAGTGTGATAGAAGCCCAACGCCAACGCCTGAGTGACACCGGCTTTTGGAGCAACGGCTCACCCGACCAGCACACCCGAATACATAAAGCCCTGGCGCTATGGCCCGAAGTCGGCGCCAAACCCATCCTGCAAACACGCTACTCTCAATTGCTTGAGAAGAATCTGCCCAACTGGCTGCGCAATACATCTGCGCAAGGCCTGAGCCATATGATGCAGGCCATGCAAACGCTGGTGGCAATCGCCGAGCAGGCTGCTGCCCCGGGAGTGCTGAGCCTTAACGACTTCAAACAACGCAATAGCCTGCTGGCCTGGGCCAACGCACGCCTTCGCGAGCGCCTGAGCCATGACCTGGGGTACGACACAGATCCTCGCGAGATCAAGATCGTGGTCGTACGCGCCCGCCGCACGGGCGCCATCATGCATCCCTTCGCCCTCTCATCCTATGTCACCTATGTAGGCATGCGACGCGTGGGCCACGAGATGGTGGAGATGGTCGAGGAAATCAACACCCTCGAAGAGATCGCCCTCAAGAACTTGCCGTGGTTCGATACCGACTACTGGCTGACTGCCCGGGTGATCCATGCCCACGGCAAAGCCATGCCCGCCGGGCTCACGCCGCAGTATGTCAAGCACATGGTCCGGGAACTGAACGTGGGTGACAGCTACGCAAAGTACCTGCACACCCAACTGATCAGTTCCAGAGCAGGCAAATGGCGCCTGACTGCGCACAGCAAGGTCAACCATGCACGCATGCACGCTGAAGCCGTGAAGGCGCGCTACGCCGGACACTTTGGCGAAGACCCTTTCGAACATGGCTACAACTGGGTGCGCGCAGTGCTGGACCAACCACACAATGCCTTGCGTGCGCCAGTAGCAGGCTACCCGGTCACTGTTCGGCAGTTGAACATCATGGGCCATACCCTGCAGGGCGTGCTTCTGCTCAACAGCCTCCCCTACAAGTCTCCGGCATGCGTGCTGTACACCCCGGATGCCCCGGACCGCAGGGCCTGGCGCCGTTTTCGCACGACCCGCGAACTGCTTCGCACATTGCGCCAACAGCCCACGTTGAGAGCATACGTAGCCCAGCGCCTGCCATTGCTGCCTGCCGCCACGGTGGAGCGGCTGCTGGAGAAGGGTCGCATGAGCACACATTTGA
Source organism: Pseudomonas sp. NBRC 111139 (assembly GCF_001753955.1). Classification (NCBI taxonomy): domain Bacteria; kingdom Pseudomonadati; phylum Pseudomonadota; class Gammaproteobacteria; order Pseudomonadales; family Pseudomonadaceae; genus Pseudomonas; species Pseudomonas sp. NBRC 111139. Next base: position 15,931 of record NZ_BCBP01000063.1, on the reverse strand, counting down.
CGACACCCGAGATCAAGGACGACCTGTTCTTCGTCTACTACATGGCCGAAGCCCGGGCGCTGATCGCTCAGGCCGATGCCGAAAGCATGACGACCAGGGAAGTGAATGTGGAGTCGGTCATGGCGCTGAGCTGGCGCTTACTGGACTTCATCAGCCTGCTGCTGCCGAACCGTGCGCTGCTGGTGCTGTCGATCGGCCGCATGGCAATCGATATCTGGGACGGCGCCGAGGCCTTCAAGCAAGAGGATGTCGAAGGGGTGATACGGCATGCCTATCAGGCGCTTAGCCACATCAACGATGCGGGAACCAGTTTTCTGGGTTCCAGAGTGCTGCGCCGATCCCTGCGCGGGATCCCCAAACAACCGCCACTGCCGCTGCCCGCACGCCTCCAGGTACAACCGGGCAGCAGCAGCCTGCGCTATCGCATAGACGGTATCTACGGTGAAGGTGTCTACGAGCAAAGCTCGGCGTTTGGTGGGCAATCGCTGTACTTCGTCAAGGACAACGACAACCGCTATTACCGGGTCAGCTTCGACGGCTACCGCTGGCGAGCCATCGACCCTGACCAGCCAGATGCCTATCTGCAGCAACCGCTCAAGCGCAAAGCCGACGGGCAGTGGGTCATCGACTCACCGGTGCTCTGGTACGACGGGCTGCCCGACCTGACACAATTACTGCAGGACTGCTATCTGCAAACGCCTGTGGACGGCCTGCCGGTAAACATCGAACAAGGGCTTTTTCAAGCTGACGATCAGCTGTACCTGGCGCTCAAGGACGGGCAGTTGCCTGTGCGCCGCCACTTGCTGCCGGATCATTACCACTTGCAGATTGCCGTTGCCAGCAACGCCGGCGTGGTGCCGTGGGCGGTGCTGCGCCACGAAAACGGCCAGTGGCTGATACGCGTTCGTCAGGCAGGGCGCAGCAGTGACTGGCTGACGTTGCCAGATCAACCACCGCCGGCCCACTGACAGCCGGAACCGGCGGCCTCAGTCGACCAGTTTTGGCAACAGCCGGTCCAGCCGCTGATGCAAGGCACTGCCATTGGGCCAGTTGCGCAGCAGCCGCGCCCGGTCACGGGCATAGGCCGGGGCGAAGCTGAGCTGGGTGGCGTGCTGGCACATGGCATCGAGGTCGATCAGCGACCACTGGCCGTTGTGCCAGAACAGGTTATGGCCTTTGAAGTCGCCGTGGCTGATGCGCTCGCGAATCAGCTGCTGCATCACGTGCACCAAGGCATCCACCTGCTCCTCGGGCGCATCGCCGCTTTCGACGTAGGGCGCGAAGCATGCCGTCAGGTCCGGGCCGTCGACATACTCGGTGACCAGGTAAGCACGGCTGCGCAGGCCCAGCACCCGCTGCTCCAGCACCGCGAGGGGGCGTGGCGTGGCGATGTCGAGGAATTCCAGGCGGTGGCCTTCAATCCAGGAATGCCAGGCCCGGCTCGGGCGCCAGAAGCGCTTGAACCAATGTGCGGTGTTCTTGATGTTGTAGCGCTTGATCACCAACGGGCGACCATTGACCTCGATGCGCGCCACGCTGGCAGCGCCACCGGTCTTGTACAAATGGCCCTTGTCGATCAGCGCATCGGCCTGCTCCAGTACAGGCTGCATGGCCTGGACCTCACTGCGGCGGATCGCCTGCAAGCCCGAGAGGGTGCGCTGGACGCTGAACAGGCTGCACTCGCGGCCAGCCTTGTCCAGATAGTCCTTCTGCCGCCAGTGGCGCACCTTGTCCACCTGTTTCTGCAGCGCTTCCAGCGGCAACGCATGCTCGGCATTGGCCAGCAGGTAATGCACCAGCAGCTCTTCGATGAACGGCTCCAGGCGCTTGGGCAACTGGGCGAAGAACACCCCGAGGTTTTCCAGCACGCGTGGACGCGACAACTGCTGACCGGGTGTTTCCGCCCTGATGCCCGCACCGTCGATCAGGTACAGCTTGCCGGCATGGCGCAGCAGGTTGTCCAGGTGCAGGTCTTCCTGCCAAAGGCCTTGGGCGTGCATGTGCGCCACAGCCGTGAGCGCTTCGCCCAGTACCAGGTGCTGCTCGTCCGCCAGCACTGGCAGGTTTTCCACTGCGGCCCAGGCATCGGCCAGGCTTTGGGCACCGTCAAGGAACTCGAACAGCAGCCAGCCGCCCTCGCCTTCCTTGAGGCCGTCGGCCAGTAGCGTCGGTGTGGTCAGGCCTTGTTCGGCCAGCAACTTCACACCCTGCAGTTCGCGCTGGAAATGCCGCGCGGCGTTACCACCGACCAGCAGCTTCGCCAGCACCGGTGTGCCACGCCAGACACCAGCGCCCACATAACGCTGGCCCGGCAGCACACGCAGCAGGGTGAGCAGTTGCAAGTCGGCACTGCCGGCGGCATCAACCAACGTGATACTCAGGGGCAGCGTCGGGCTGCGCCCGGCATCCTTCAGTTCAGACAAACGCATCAGCGAGCCTCTTTTTCACGACGGCGTTGCGTCAGCCGTTGCAGCCAGGTGTCGACCAGCGCGCCGTCAGCCGGCTGCCCCAGGTAGGTCGCCAGCAAAGTACGTACATCCTGCACGCGCCAGGCCTGCGCGCGGCGCAGCAGCGGCTCCAGGTCCTTGAGGCGGTCACGCATGCCGAACAGCAGCGGCCGGGTCTTTTCCAGGTCGATCAATTGCGCGTCCCAACCCTCACGGCGTTGACGCAGGAAAATGTGCTTGGGGTAGAAGCAACCATGCACCTGGCCGGCGCTGTGCAGGGTGCGCGCCAGCTGACCGCAGGCCTGCAGGATGCCAGTGCGCTCGGCTTCACCCAACCGCGGCCACTGCGCCAGCAGGCTGTCGAGGTCGGCCCATTCGTCCAGAGCGCGGGTCATCAGGATAGCCCGGTGCTTGCCGCCCTGCTTGCGCTCGCCGTAGAACACCGCCTGCAATGCCGGAATGCGCAGCTTCTGGTAGCGACTGATGTTGCGGAATTCGCGGGCGAAGGTGGGCTCGCCGAACGGCCGGTGCAAGGTACGGGTCAGGTAGTCGCTCTGGCGCTTGAGGTAGTAGCCCTTGCCTTCGAGTTCCAGACGGAAGACGCTGCTCCAGCCACCACGGCCGGTGTTGGGTTCGTCCACAGCATCAAGTTGCAGCGCCCACAGTGCCTCGAAGTTGTCCAGGCCATGGCGCTTGAGCAGCGCGAGGTCCGCGCTGGCCAGGTAATCGGTCATTCCCTTCCCTCGAAAAAGCCCAGTACCCGATGAATGCGCTTCTTGTCACGCACATTCAGCCGGTCGCGGCCACGGTATTGCAGGTAGAAGCGCAGGCGCTGGGTAGCTGACAGGTGGTATTTGGCCACTTTGTCCAGGCATGCCAGGTCCTTGATCATCCGGTGGCGCCACATGAAACCGCGCCAGAAGTCGCCGGTGGGGCAGTCGATGAAGAATAGCGTGCCTTGGTCATCGACCAGCAGGTTGCGCCACTTCAGGTCGTTATGGGCAAAGCGGTGTTGGTGCATGACCCGGGTATGGCGCGCCAGTTGACGGCTGACATGGTCGACCCAGCTGCGGTCGGCCAAGCGCGCATCGTTGTTATCGGCCAGGGCCGACAGGTCTTCGGTGTGCGGCAGCTCACGGGTGATCATAGCGCCACGGCCAAAGGCCAGGCCGTTGCGCTCCAGGCCCCAGGCCACGACTTCGGCAGTGGGAATACCCCATTTGGCGAACTGCTTGAGGTTTTGCCATTCGGCCTTGATGCGTGGCCGCCCCAGGTACCGGCGCATGTGCTTGCCGGCCCCGGTGTAGCGCTTGACGTAGTAGTTGATCCCGTCACGCTCGATGCGTACCACCTCACTGAGCGGGTCGCGGGTCAGCCGTTCGCCCTGGAGGGCGAACACCGCGTCGAGGCTGCCGAAGTCCGCCGCCAGGTGTTCGTACCCCGGCGCCAGTGTCCAACTCGCCATCAGAGTGCGTCCCCATAGCGTTGCTTGCGATCGTAGAGTTTCTGGGCCTTGCGCTCCAACCAGGCGAGCAGCGCGGCTTCGTCCTTCAGCACCTGCCGCAGCGGACGCTGGAAGTAACCGCGCAGGAAGCGCAGCTTGTCGCGTTGGGTCAGGCCAATGTCCAGGGCCGAAAAGTACAGCGCAGCCAGGTCTTTGTCGCGCCAGCGGCGGCTGATTCTGGCACGGGTTTGCGCGCGGTGCAGGTCGATCACCGACAGTTTGAAGTCATCTGCCGTCACCGGTCGGTCGGTGTGCAGCAGAAAATGGCAGATGTAGCAATCACGGTGGTTGACCCCGGCGCGGTGCATCCCGCCGGTCATCTTCGCCACCTCGGCGATCAGTGCACGCTTCAGGCGCGGCTCAGGCGGCTGCTTGACCCAGTCGATGCTGAAGTCTTCCAGGCTGATGGTCGGCGCCAGCTCTTCAGTGATGATGAACGAGTGCTGCGCGGCCGGGTTGCTGCCACGCTCGCCATAGGCGACTGCGGTCATGGTAGGCACACCCACCTCATGCAGGCGCTGGATGGCCTTCCACTCCTGGCCGGCACCGAGCACCGGCAGCTTGGCGGTGAACAGGTTCTTGAAGATCTCGCCCCAGCCGATGCCACGGTGGATCTTGACGAAAAAGCCCTCGCCAGCCACTTCGGTGCGCAGCGTGCGGCGCCCTTCCAGCTCGCGATAGACCTCGCCTTGCAGCGCCTCCACGGCGTCGAAGGCATCACGCCCGGCCCACAGGCGTTTGAAGGGTTCGGCCAATATCAGCTTCATGCGGTTTTTTGCCCCAGGATCACGTCGGCAGCATGCTGCGGCATGCTGTACAGATCGGCGCTATCAGCAAATGCCAGGCCATTGCGCGACCAGCTGGCACGCGCCTGCGGGTCTTCGAGCATGCGCTGCAGATAGCCGTTGAGCTGATCTTGTTCGAACGGCTCGTCCAGCACCAGGCCGCTGTCGGCCTCGGCAATGTAGTGGGCATAACCGCACACCTTGGACACCAGCACCGGCAAGCCGGCGACCAACGCTTCGAGCAGCACCGTACCGGTATTCTCGTTGTACGCCGGGTGAATCAGCAGGTCGGCGCCCAGCAGGAAGCGCGGGATATCGCTGCGGCCCTTGAGGAACTGCACCTGGTCGCCCAGGCCCAGGGTAGCGCTTTGCAGCTGGAATACCTTGGGGTCGTCCTGGCCGATCACCATCAGCCTGGTGCGTTTGCGCAGGGCCGACGGCAGCGCGGCCAGTGCCTTGAGGCTGCGGTCCACGCCTTTGGTCTTGAAGCCTGAGCCAATCTGCACCAGCAGCAGGTCGTCATCCCCAAGATTGAATTCCTTGCGGAACTCGGCGCGGATCTCGGCGGCATTGGCCGGCGAACGGCGATCCTGGGAAATACCTGGCGGCAGCAGGTGGAAGCGTTCTACCGGGGTGCCGTAATGCTTGATGAACAGCGGCTGCTGCACTTCGGAAATCATCAGCACTTCGGTATGGGCGTCCTTGGCAAACACCGCACGCTCGTACTCGGCAAAGTGCCGGTAGCGGCCCCAGCGGCGGTACAGGCCACCGCGCAGGGTCTGCGCCTTGTCCTCGAAGCAGCCGTCGGCGGCGTAGTACACGTCCAGCCCCGGCATCTTGTTGAAGCCGATCAGGCGGTCGACCGGGCGCTTGGCCAGGTCGGCGGCCATCCAGGCGCTGAGCTTCTCGTTGCGGCGGTGGTTGAAGATCGCCTTCACCGGCGCCACCAGCACTTCGAAGCCCGGCGGAATGTCACCCTCCCAGATCAGCGTATACACACGGATCTGGTGGCCCCGCTTCTGGCATTCCAGGGCAATGCGCATGAAATCGCGCTGCAGCCCGCCGAAGGGGAAATATTTGTAAAGCACGAAAGCCAGTTGCATCAACGGACATCCTCAGCCAGCAGCAACGCGCTCAAGCGGCTCGCCACATGCTCGGGATTCAGGCGAGTGAAGCACAGTGGCCACTCGCGTTTCAGATCGAACCGGGCCAGGTCATCGGCGCTCGGTTTGTAGGTGCACTTCTTCTGCAGGCAGGGAGCGCAAGGCCAGTCACTGGCCTGGTGAATCTGGGTCCGTCCGTAGGCGCCAGTCAGGCCCGGGTTGGTTGGGCCAAACAGCGAAAGGGTGGGCACATCGAGTGCCGCCGCCAGGTGGCCAAGGCCGGTATCGACCGCCACGCAGGCCTTTGCCGCCGCCAGAACACGAGCGACGCCGGCAAGGTTCAATTTGGGGAGCACCTGGCAGTTGTTCAAGCCTTGGGCAATTCGCTCGGCCCGCGCCTTCTCAGCCGGATTACCCCAAGGCAGGCGCACTTCCAGCTTGCGCCGGCCCATGCGCTCGGCCAGTTCGCGCCAGTAGGCTTCGGGCCAATGCTTGGTCGCCCAGGTGGTGCCATGCAGGAACACCACATAGGGCGCAGCCGGGGGCAGTTGCAGGCGGTCGAGGTCCAGGCCGTAGTTGCCGATGCCTTCTGGCAGGTCATAGGCCAGGGCCATGGCAAACAGTTGGCGTACCCGCTCCACCGCGTGCTGGCCGGTAGCGACCGACAGAGGCCGGTCGTAGAAGCGGCTGGCCCAGCCTTCGCGCGCCGAGTAGCGATCCAGGCCGGCTACGGGTGCCTTCACGTAACGGGTCAACCAGGCCGACTTGACCAGGCCCTGGGCGTCGATCACAAGGTCGTACTTGCGCTCGCGCACGCGCTGCTTGAACGCCTTCCACTCGCCACTCTTGATGGTTTGCCAAAGGTTCTTGCGCCAGCGACGGATCGCCACCGGGATGACCTGGTCGACCGCGGGGTGCCAACTGGGGATTTCGGCGAAGCCTTCTTCCACCACCCAATCGAAACGGATGCCGGGAATGGCATGGGCGGCATCGGTAAGCGCCGGCAGGGTGTGGATGACATCCCCCAGCGACGAGGTCTTGATGATCAGTACCCGCACTTAGTCGACCTCGGCCACGGTATCGATCAGGTCCGGTCCGCTGAGGCTGTGCAGGGCGGCAATCACTTTGCCCGGTTCCAGCAGACGCAGGCAATTGTAATGGCCGAAGCGACAGGTGCGGTCAAAGCACGGGCTGCACTCGATACCGGTGCGCACCACTTCCACCTGTTCGGCCAGCGGTGGGGTGAAGCCGGGTGAAGTCGAGCCGTACACCGCCACCAACGGACGGTTCAGCGCAGCGGCCACGTGCATCAGACCGGAATCGTTGGACACCACGGCATGGGCGCAGGACATCAGGTCGATGGCCTCGGCCAGCGAGGTCTCACCGGCCAGGTTGGACGACTCTTCACGGAACCCCGGAATCAGCCGGTCGCGGATCTGCTCACCGACCGGGTGATCGTTCTTCGAGCCGAACAGCCACACTTGCCAGCCTTGGCGAATCATCGCATCGGCCACAGCGGCATAGTGCTCTGCCGGCCAGCGCTTGGCTTCGCCAAACTCGGCGCCAGGGCACAGCGCCAGTACCGGACGGTCCAGTTCCAGGCCGAACTTGGCCAGGGCGGCGTCACGGCTTTGCGCTTCGATCTGCAGGTTGGGGCGCGGGTATGGCTGCGGCAGCTCGGCGCCGGGTGCGTAAGCCAGGGCCATGAAGCGCTCGATCATCAGCGGATAGCGGGCCTTGTCCAGCTTGCGCACATCGTTCAGCAGACCGAAGCGCATTTCACCGCGCCAGCCGGTGCGTTTGGGAATGCCGGCAAAAAAGGGCACCAGCGCCGACTTGAGCGAGTTGGGCAGCAGGATAGCCTGGTCGTACTGGCCGGCCAGGGACTTGCCGATGCGCCGACGTGTGGCCAGCTCCAGCGCGCCGTGACCGAGCGGGAAGCTCAAGGCCTGACGCACTTCAGGCATGCGTTCGAGGATCGGCCGGCTCCATTCAGGGGCCAGCACGTCGATCACGCAGTCGGGGTGCTGCTGTTTCAGGCACTGGAACAGGGTCTGCGCCATCACCATGTCGCCGACCCAGCTGGGGCCAATGATCAGTATTCTCATGCTTAGTCCAGAAACGCTCGGGGAGGCTACAGACTGCGGTACAGCCTGGCCTCCCCTCTTTATATTCAGGCTATGTGGCCGACAGTGTAACACCGGTGGTGAGGCATGAGCCTTTGGGGCTGCTTTGCAGCCCTTTCGCGACACAAGGCCGCGCCCACAAAAGGTACTGCATACGCCGGCCAATGGTGTGAGCGGCCTTGTGTCGCGAAAGGGCCGCACAGCGGCCCCAACAATCTCAAGTCAGCCCCAGTTCACCCCAGATCCGCCGCACTTCACGGCGTTCATCGGCAAACTGTGCCGCATCGATCACCCCGGCCTGCTTCTGCAGGGCCTGGCGGTGGGAGGCCGAGCGGAACGCCTTGTACACTTCACGCAGCAGCACCGCGTCACTGGCCGGCATCAGGTTCGCCTGCTCCAGCTCTTCCAGAATGCGGATGTTATCGGTCCATCGAAGTATGGCCGGATGGTCATGGGACCAGGCCAAAGCGGCGTATTGCACCATAAATTCGATATCGACGATACCGCCGGCATCCTGCTTGATATCGAAGGGTACACCGGCGTCGAAGGCGTTCGCCGCGGTACCGGCTGCCGTAGCCTTGGTACCGAGGTTGTCACGCATCTTGGCGCGCATTTCACTCACCTCACCGCGCAGCTTTTCCAGGTCGCGGGCCTGGCCCAGTACCTTGGCGCGCACACCTTCGAATGCCGCACCCACCTGCTTGCAACCCACCAGCACGCGGGCCCGCACCAGCGCCTGGTGTTCCCAGGTCCAGGCTTCGTTCTGCTGGTAGCGCTCGAAGGCGCCCAGCGAGCTGACCAACAGGCCCGAGGCGCCGGACGGGCGCAGGCGCATATCCACGTCGTACAGTTGGCCCGAGTTGGTCTGGGTGGTCAGCAAGTGGATGATGCGCTGCCCCAGACGCGTGAAGAACTGCGCGCTGTCGATAGGCTTCGCACCGTCGGTTTCCGCCTGCGGATCGCCGTCATGGATGAAGACCAGGTCCAGGTCCGAACCGTGGCCGAGCTCCAGGCCGCCCATCTTGCCGTAACCGATGATGATGAAACCCGGGTCGCACAGGCTGCCGTCGCTGCGCTTGGGTTGGCCGTGGCGGGCCACGGTCTGGCGCCAGGCCAAGGCCAGCACCTGGTCGAGGATGGCTTCCGCCAGCCAGGTCAGGTAGTCGCTGACTTTCATCAACGGCAGGTTGCCGCTGATTTCCGAGGCGGCCACGCGCAGGCTGTGGGCCAGCTTGAAATGGCGCAGCGCCTCCATCTGCTGCTCCAGGTCGTCCTCGGGGATGCGCGTCAGGCGCTCGCGCAGCTCGCTGGCCAGTTCTGGCGCCAAGGGCGGGCTGAACAAGCGGCCCTCATTGAGCAGTTCGTCGAGCAGCAGCGGGTAAAGGGCAATCTGCTCGGCAATCCACGGGCTGGCGGCGCACAGCGTCAGCAAACGGCGCAAGGCACCGGGGTTTTCGGTCAGCAGTACCAGGTAGGCAGAACGCCTTGCCACAGCCTCGACCAATGGCAACACCCGCTCAAGCACCAGGTCGGGGTTGTCATGCTCCACCGCCTGGGCAAGCAGCCGTGGGATGAATGCGTCAAGTCGCTCACGGCCGATGCGCTGCATCGAGCGCAACTGCGGGCTGGAACGCAGCCCGGCCAGGCGCCTCAAGGCTTCGGCGGGTTGCTTGAAGCCAGCCTCTTGCAATTGCCGGCCAGCGGCTTCTTCATCCTGCGCCTGCTCCCACAACGGCGACCACTCACCACCCACCACCAGTTCGCCTTCGCCGTCTTCATCATCCGGGTCGGCAATGACCTGGCGGAAATGCCAGTCGATACGGCCTCGCCAGTACATCAGCTGGTCGTGGAAGCTCTGCCAATCGGCAAAACCGAGCACATAGGCCACGCGTGCCTGATCGGTCTCACCTTCCGGCAACATTTGCGTCTGGCGGTCGGCAATGGCCTGGATGGCGTGCTCGGTGTAGCGCAGGAACTCATAGCCCTCGCGCAACTCGGCCACCACTGCTGGCGGCAGGTAGCCTTGGCCTTCCAGGGTGGCCAGCACCTTGAGCAACGGCCGCTGCTGCAGGCTGAGGTCACGCCCGCCGTGGATCAGCTGGAAAGCCTGGGCAATGAACTCCACTTCGCGAATACCACCGGCACCCAGCTTGATGTTCTCGGCCATGCCCTTGCGCCGCACTTCCTGCTGGATCAGCTGCTTCATGGTGCGCAGCGCTTCGATTGCGGAAAAGTCCAGGTAGCGGCGGTACACGAACGGGCGCAGCATCTCCTGCAGCTGCGCGCCGGCCGCCTGGTCGCCGGCCACCACCCGCGCCTTGATCATCGCGTAACGTTCCCAGTCACGGCCCTGGTCCTGGTAGTACTGCTCCAGTGCATTGAAGCTGAGCACCAGGGCACCCGCCGAACCATAGGGACGCAGGCGCATGTCAACGCGGAATACAAAGCCGTCGACGGTAACCGGGTCCAGCGCCTTGATCAGCCTTTGGCCCAGGCGCGTGAAGAACTCCTGGTTATCCAGCGAGCGCTTCACCCCTTCGGTTTCACCGCCCTCGGGGAAACCGAAGATCAGGTCGATGTCCGACGACAGGTTAAGCTCTACCGCTCCCAGCTTGCCCATGCCCAGCACCACCATGTGCTGCGGCTGGCCGCTGCGGTTGCCGATGGGCGTCCCGAATTGCTGGCAATGGCGCGGGTACAGCCATTGGTAGGCTTCGTCGATGGCCGCATCGGCAAGGTCCGACAGGTCGCGGCAGGTTTCGCCAAGTTCCGCCTGACGGGTAATGTCGCGCCAGATAATGCGCAACTGCTGGCGGTTGCGCGCGCGGCGCAGATTGCGCGCCAGCTCGTCCTCGCTCTGTGCCGCCTGGGCTGTTGCGGCGATTTGCCCGCGCAGCTCACCCGGGGCGTATCGCCGCTCCAGCTCGCCACTGGCCAGCAGGGCGAACAGCATGGCGGGCTCGCGCTGGGCCAGGCTGAGCACGAACTCGCTGGCAGCAGCCACCTGGTCGAACTGCTGCCGGTGCAGCGGGCTCCAGGCCTGCAGGTCGAGTTCGGGGTGGCCGGCCACGGCATCGCTGATGAACTGCTGGTTGCGAGTGACCAGCGGCTGCAAGGTGGCAGGCAGATCGGAGGGCAAAGGTAGGCGCATGGTCTATCCTTGATCGGCGTGAAATAGAGGGGAAAAAGCGGCCAAGGGGAAGCCGGACCACGGTTGGACTGTCGTACAAAAGTTGGAAATAGCTGAAAAAAACGAAAACTTGGCAACAAACATCAAGAACCACCCGTTCGCGACACAATGCCAACCAACATGAACGTTTTTCCTCACAAGCCAAGGTGCGACCAAACGTCGCACAAATGTAGTTTTACTACTACTCGTGTCGTGTAAAAGCATGAAATGCGAAAGCAAATGTAGTAAAACTACAACGCGCCGGAAGACACCCCGGTAATCCAAGAATTCACGACGTCTGCCCATAAGGCCAGTCGCAATCTCAGGCAATCGATTCTGGTTGCCTTTCCGCCCTGGAGCAAGCCATGCAAGACCTCGATCCAATCGAAACCCAGGAATGGCTGGATGCCCTGGAGTCGGTCCTCGACAAAGAAGGCGAAGACCGCGCTCATTACCTGATGACCCGTATGGGCGAGCTGGCCACCCGTAGTGGCTCCCAGCTGCCGTATGCGATCACCACGCCATACCGCAACACCATCCCTGTCACCCACGAAGCACGCATGCCTGGCGACCTGTTCATGGAACGCCGCATTCGCTCGATGGTGCGTTGGAACGCGCTGGCCATGGTCATGCGTACCAACCTGAAAGACTCGGACCTGGGCGGACACATCTCTAGCTTCGCCTCCAGTGCCACCCTGTACGACATCGGCTTCAACTACTTCTTCCAGGCCCCTACCGAAGAACACGGCGGCGACCTGGTCTTCTTCCAGGGCCACGCTTCGCCTGGCGTCTACGCCCGTGCCTTCATGGAAGGCCGTATCAGCGAAGACCAGATGAACAACTTCCGTCAGGAAGTGGACGGCAACGGCCTGTCTTCGTACCCGCACCCATGGTTGATGCCTGACTTCTGGCAGTTCCCGACCGTTTCGATGGGTCTGGGCCCAATCCAGGCGATCTACCAGGCACGCTTCATGAAGTACCTGGAAGCCCGTGGCTTCATCCCGGCCGGCAAGCAGAAGGTCTGGTGCTTCATGGGCGACGGTGAGTGCGACGAGCCGGAATCCCTGGGTGCAATCGCCCTGGCCGGCCGCGAGAAGCTGGACAACCTGATCTTCGTCATCAACTGCAACCTGCAGCGCCTCGACGGCCCGGTTCGCGGCAACGGCAAGATCATCCAGGAACTCGAAGGCGTGTTCCGTGGCGGTGGCTGGAATGTCAACAAAGTCGTCTGGGGCCGTTTCTGGGACCCACTGCTGGCCAAGGACACCAACGGTGCCCTGCAGCGCCGCATGGACGAAGTCATCGACGGCGAATACCAGAACTACAAAGCCAAAGACGGCGCGTACGTTCGCGAGCACTTCTTCAACACCCCGGAACTCAAGGCCATGGTCGAAGACCTGTCCGACGAAGAGATCTGGAAGCTCAACCGTGGCGGTCACGACCCGTACAAGGTCTACGCGGCGTATCACCAGGCTGTGAACCACAAAGAGCAGCCGACCGTCATCCTGGCCAAGACCATCAAGGGTTACGGCACCGGTGCTGGCGAAGCCAAGAACACCGCGCACAACACCAAGAAGGTCGACGTCGACAGCCTGCGTCACTTCCGTGACCGCTTCGACATCCCGGTCAAGGATGCCGACCTGGAGAACCTGCCGTTCTTCAAGCCGGAAGAAGGTTCTGCCGAAGCCAAGTACCTGGCCGAGCGCCGCGCAGCCCTGGGTGGCTTCGTACCGCAGCGCCGTGCCAAGAGCTTCAGCGTGCCGACCCCGCCACTGGAAACGCTGAAAGCGATCCTGGACGGCTCGGGCGACCGCGAAATCTCCACCACCATGGCCTTCGTGCGTATTCTGGCGCAGCTGGTCAAGGACAAGGACATCGGCCAGCGCATCGTCCCGATCATCCCGGACGAAGCCCGTACCTTCGGTATGGAAGGCATGTTCCGCCAGTTGGGTATCTACTCGTCGGTCGGCCAGCTCTACGAGCCAGTCGATAAAGACCAGGTGATGTTCTACCGCGAAGACAAGAAGGGCCAGATCCTCGAGGAAGGCATCAACGAAGCCGGCGCCATGTCGTCGTTCATCGCTGCCGGTACCTCGTACAGCTGCCACAACCAGCCGATGCTGCCGTTCTACATCTTCTACTCGATGTTCGGTTTCCAGCGTATTGGCGACCTGGCCTGGGCCGCTGGCGACAGCCGCACCCGTGGCTTCCTGATCGGCGGTACCGCCGGCCGTACCACCCTCAACGGTGAAGGCCTGCAGCACGAAGACGGTCACAGCCACATGATGGCGGGCACCATCCCGAACTGCCGCACCTACGATCCGACCTACGGCTACGAGCTGGCGGTGATCATCCAGGACGGCATGAAGAAGATGACCGAAGAGCAACAGGACATCTTCTACTACATCACCGTGATGAACGAATCCTACCAGCAGCCAGCCATGCCGGCCGGTGTCGAGGAAGGCATCATCAAGGGCATGTACCTGCTGGAAGAGGACACCCGCGAAGCCGCACACCACGTACAGCTGATGGGCTCCGGCACCATCCTGCGCGAAGTCCGCGAAGCCGCGAAGATCCTGCGTGAAGAGTTCAACGTCGGTGCCGACGTGTGGAGCGTCACCAGCTTCAACGAACTGCGCCGCGACGGCCTGGCCGTGGAACGCGCCAACCGCCTGAAGCCTGGCCAGAAGCCACAGCAGACCTACGTCGAGCAGTGCCTGAACGGTCGCAAAGGCCCGGTTATCGCCTCTACCGACTACATGAAGCTGTTCGCCGAGCAGATTCGCCAGTGGGTACCGAGCAAAGAGTTCAAAGTCCTGGGTACCGACGGTTACGGTCGCAGCGACAGCCGCAAGAAGCTGCGTCACTTCTTCGAAGTCGACCGCCACTTCGTGGTGCTGGCTGCCCTGGAAGCCCTGGCTGACCGTGGCGAGATCGAACCCAAGGTTGTTGCAGACGCTATCGTCAAGTTCGGTATCGACCCGGACAAGCGCAACCCACTGGACTGCTGAGGAGTATTTTTAAGTGAGCGAACTCATTCGCGTACCTGACATCGGCAGCGGTGAAGGTGAAATCATCGAGCTGTTCGTCAAGGTCGGTGATCGTATCGAGGCTGACCAGAGCCTGCTGACCCTGGAGTCCGACAAGGCCTCCATGGAAATTCCGGCGCCCAAGGCCGGCGTCATCAAGGAACTGAAGGTCAAGCTGGGCGACCGCCTGAAAGAAGGCGACGAGCTGCTGGTCCTGGAAGCCGAGGGCGCCGCTGCTGCGGCCCCTGAGGCACCGGCCGCTGCCGCTGCTCCGGCTGCGGCGCCAGCGCCAGCCGCTGAAGCCGCTCCTGCTGCTCCGGCCGCAGCCCCGGCTGCTGCCAGCGTGCAGGACATCCACGTGCCGGACATCGGTTCGTCGGGCAAGGCCAAGATCATCGAAGTGCTGGTCAAGGTCGGCGACACCGTCGAAGCCGACCAGTCGCTGATTACCCTGGAGTCCGACAAGGCTTCCATGGAAATCCCGTCGCCGGCTGCCGGCGTGGTCGAAGAAGTGCTGTGCAAGCTGGAAGACGAAGTCGGCACTGGCGACCTGATCTTCAAGCTGAAAGTGGCGGGTGCCGCCCCGGCTGCCGCGCCGGCACCGGCTGCTGCTCCTGCACCAGCCAAGGCTGAGGCTGCTCCGGCTGCCGCACCTGCCGCTGCAGCCCCGGCTGCTGCCCCTGCACCGGCTGCTACCGCACCGGCCGCTGGCAGCAATGCCAAGGTTCACGCAGGCCCTGCTGTTCGTCAGCTGGCCCGTGAATTCGGTGTCGAGCTGGGTGCAGTTGCTGCCACCGGCCCGCACGGTCGCATCCTGAAAGAAGACGTGCAGGTCTACGTCAAGGCCATGATGCAGAAGGCCAAGGAAGCGCCGGCAGCCGCCGGTGCGACCGGTGGTGCTGGCATCCCGCCGATCCCTGCCGTGGACTTCAGCAAGTTCGGTGAAGTGGAAGAAGTGGCCCTGACCCGCCTGATGCAGGTCGGTGCTGCCAACCTGCACCGCAGCTGGCTCAACGTGCCGCACGTGACCCAGTTCGACTCTGCCGACATCACCGAGCTGGAAGCCTTCCGCGTTGCGCAGAAGGCCGTGGCCGAGAAAGCTGGCGTGAAGCTGACCGTGCTGCCTCTGCTGCTCAAGGCCTGCGCCTTCCTGCTCAAGGAACTGCCGGACTTCAACAGCTCGCTGGCGCCAAGCGGCAAGGCCATCATCCGCAAGAAGTACGTGCACATCGGCTTTGCCGTGGACACCCCGGACGGCCTGCTGGTCCCTGTGATCAAGAACGTCGACCAGAAGAGCCTGCTGCAACTGGCTGCCGAAGCCGCTGCACTGGCCGAGAAGGCGCGCACCAAGAAGCTGTCGGCCGACGAGATGCAAGGCGCTTGCTTCACCATCTCCAGCCTCGGCCACATTGGCGGCACCGGCTTCACGCCGATCGTCAACGCGCCGGAAGTGGCTATCCTGGGCGTCTCCAAGGCGACCATGCAGCCAGTCTGGGATGGCAAGGCCTTCCAGCCAAAGCTGATGCTGCCGCTGTCGCTGTCCTACGATCACCGTGTGATCAACGGCGCTGCCGCCGCGCGCTTCACCAAGCGCCTGGGCGACGTGCTGGGCGATATCCGCACCATGCTGCTGTAAGCCAGCACACTGCCCCTCCTTGCGAGGGGCAGTACCCTTTTCGAGCTGCCACGCTCGTACCTCAACCCCGTCGATTGGCGGGGCTTTTTTTTGCCTGGAAAAAGCTGGGAGGGCTTCGCCCTCCTTTCGCGA
>NZ_BCBP01000062.1:0-42860 GCF_001753955.1 Pseudomonas sp. NBRC 111139 | reverse complement strand
GCTGGTTGCATACCCATGAAAGTTAGCGTCAATGGACTCGAAGGTATTTTTGGCAGAATTGATCATCAATCCAAAGACCAGCGATGTCATAACCACAAAAATGTTAGCTACCAGGCGAATCACTGTATTTGTGTCTTCGTCTCTATGGTGGGATGCCAGCTTTGGGTACCACTGCATCATGAGAAGCGAGGCGGCAACCAAGCACCCCAAAATAGCCACTGCGATCCAGAGAGAATTCATGCATCAAGGCCTCGATCAATCTGACTCAAGTCTTAAAAGATAGACCGTGGCCGACCGCTTTGGGTCCAGGCTGTGTGAAAACGCAAGTAAGTACGTCGAGTAGCGAAAGAAGCTGGTGCAGCCTGTAAGGATTTCCGGACCTTTGTAATAGCCTCGGTCGGCTACCACTGTCAGCGACTCAGCGCCGATCTCTTCGTCGGCCACTCGTGGCCATTGAGCGTGCATCAGGATCGGTAAAAGAGATTTGCTGATCTGGGCTGGCGTGAAGCTGCGTTTCAATGTCCTTGAGCTTCGTCATCTGCTGTTTCGGTTTTTCTATTTTTTCGCTCAGTCGTTCAACCTTGGCCTCGGCGACCTCGGGCGCTGCCCGAACCGCCGAATCCATCGCCGCAAGATAGCGGTCAATGCTCTGCTCGATCTGCTGCATGCGCGCCTTGATCTTGCCCTGGGTAAAGTTGCGGTCGCGGTTATTCACGGCTTTGAATTTGCTGCCGTCAATGGCGATGATCGACTGGGTGAAGAGATTGAGGTTGCGGCAAAGCACTACGAATTGCCGGCAGACGCTGCGAATGGCTTTACCGTTGTCTCGGCGAAAGTCGGCAATCGTTTTGAAGTCAGGAGCCAACCGGCCCGTTAACCACATCAGCTCGACATCGCGCTCTGCCTCGCGCTCAAGCCGACGGCTGGACTGAACCCGGTTGAGATAGCCGTAGATGTAGATTTTCAGCAGCACTGCTGGATGTTACGCCGGACGCCCCGTTGCCGCAGGATCCACACCCTCGAAACCGAGTGTTCCAAGGTCAAGTTCATCGACAAAAACATCGACTACCCGAACTGGGTTTTCTTCGGTGATGTAGTCGTCCAGGCACTCCGGCAGCAACGTGACTTGCGTCCGAGATTCACCTTCTATGAATCGCTTCATGATCGTCCCCGCCACGATCTCGACGATCAGAAGGTTAGAAAATCGCAGGCGTTTTCACACAGCCTGGACCCATAGCGAACGTTTGAATGCTCGGTGATTGCTTCGGTGCTTTTCAATGAGCATCATCGGGGTTCGACAAGGAGACGTCTCTATGCCCAAACCATTGCTGCATCTCATCTCAGGAAAAATTGCATCCGGTAAGTCAACGCTAGCCAAAAGCTTGGCAGTTGAAGGATCGACGGTTCTGCTGAGTGAGGATCATTGGCTCTCACGGCTATACCCTGAACAGATCAAGTCAGTAAACGACTATGTGCGTCTTGCGCACCAGATTCGGCAGGTGCTGGGCCCGCTCGTCATCGATATCCTTCGGGCTGGAGTGACTGTCGTTTTGGATTTTCCTGCAAATACTCCTCAAGATCGACTATGGCTGCGCAACCTGGCTGACGCAGCCGAGGTTTCACATTGCGTCCACTACATCGAGGTGGACGATGACACCTGTCGAGACAGGTTGCATCTTCGCAACCACCGTGGTGAGCATGAGTTTGCGGCGACTGACGCGGAGTTCGATCTGATCACTAGCTACTTTCGAGCGCCACATAAGGATGAAGGGCTTCAGATTAAAATTCACCGACATTGACGATCTCTAGTGCGGATTTGGGCCGCTACCGAACCAGAGCGCACCATCACCTTCGTCTATTAGCGACCTCAAGCAACGCCGCAACAATGAACGGCCCCTTTTTCTCCAGATACTCAGCCATACCGCCGATATTGGTGGCTTCCAGTTCAATCTTGAGGTCTTGATATCGCTTCCGAAGGGAGGCGTCGTTCCTGAGCAGATCTCTGAACGTCAGCATCTGAATGACTGAGTGGTGACCACGCCTGCAAATGTGAATCTTGTGGGTCCGCATCTCGCCAACATTGCGGCGATAGAAGTGGTGTCCTTCCGACAGGTCACTGCCGCGTACATAGCTCAGCGTCAGCAACACCTCGTCTCGCGCTGCCTCATTGCGATGCTCTGAAACCTCGACCAGCACATCGATCTCAGGCTTTGCTGCAAGTTGCGGTACAGCCGTGCTGCCTACATGGTGAATGGCGAGAAGCTCACCGCCTAATACCGAGGCGAGCAGCACTTTGACCGCCTCATACCGTTGCGGCCATGCAGAGTCGTAAGCCGTGATCTTGCTGGTCAGCGCCATGGGGCCTCCTTGGGCAAGTGAAAACGTTCTGATGCGCCTACTCCGCAGACACCTGCCGCCAATCAAGCGCGATCTGGCATCTAATGACCTTGCACAACCTGATCAGGCTGCGTGCCCATACTCGCGAGAAAAACATCGGTATCCCGATTGGTCCGCAGGCAGACCACGCGACAGCCCGACGGGGCCGTCGCCACGAATCGCTTTATCGCCTCCCGAGACGAGGTTTTCGTCCGCCACATGAACCTGAAAAACTCCGGAAGGTTGGCCAGCAACTCCGGGCAGTTGTCCGGCAAGTCAGGCCGGGATCGGCCGCGGTTCAACACCGTTCTGAGGAGCACGCGCCAGAATCGAAGCGGAGCCGAACGATCAATCCATATCAACATGTCTGCGCGGGCCAACCGGTTGTTCCATGTGGTCGAATGCCCGCCTTCGAAGATCCAGCGCTCACGGGCCTCGACCTCATGACAAAGACGCGTCTTCTCGTCCCGGCTCCGCTCGACCCACCCTGGCTGCCAATGAATCGTGTCGATGTGCACGACCGGCAAGCCTGTGCGCTCGCCAAGCTTGCGCGCCAGGGTACTTTTCCCAGCCCCTGGCTGACCAATGATCATCACCCGCTGCATTCAAGCTCCCTCTCGCCATGCCTGCTGAATTTTGGGCGCGCGATTCTACGACAATGGGCGACGCGGTCAACTGCAAGCGCACTCATGCTCTGGGCGTCCTTCGCAAGTCGGCAGCTGATCACTGCTCAAGTGGTGTAACTCATCATGGCGCTGGCCACTGAGTTCGCCGTTTGGGTGATCACGGCCGACAGCTTGGCTTGAGTATTATCCCTGACCGCCTCGAAAGCCTCCAATTGCATGTAGCGTCTTTGCATGCGCCACGCGTAGTTCTGCACGCGGATCGCCGCAGAGAGACTGCCTGGGGCCTGGTAGTCGGCCCTGTCAGCCGCAATTGAGCATGAAGGCCGTTGGTGTCACCAAAAGTCGGTATGGCGTTGGCAAGGGATACGGAAAACGGTGGTTCAGAGAACTGATGGGGGGTCATCCCACCGCTCGTAGATACGTTCAAAATCTGGTTGCATGAGTTCAACCCATACCCCCACGCTATAGGGCTCATCACGCTGAAATACGGGAAGAGGTAGCGTTGCCCGGACAAAGAATCGTTCGGCGGAAAACAAGCTCAATGTCATCGCTGGCGTGTTCCATTCCGCACTCATTGCAGATCATCTTAAAAGCTCCCGTTGCATCTACCGGTTTACTGCCTTGTACAACGTTAGGTACAATGGCCGCGGTTGCCAGCGACGGCTGGATCCATCTGGACACCTGTGGCCTGTGGCTACTGGAATGACGATTCTGATTCTGATCCAGATGAGAGAACACTGTGAGTCACTACGGAGCCGCTGTGCGGGCCGACTGGCTTCACTTTCTTAGAACTTTGGGCGTCGCCTGTGGCGGTCCAAAGAGCAACCCTTACCCGGGCAGAGCCCGGAGGATGGACAAATGCACGTACTGACTTTTAGCCAGGCTCGCGCCGAACTGAAGCAGACAATGGATGATGTTTGCCGGGACCATGAGCCCGCCGTAATCACGCGACAGCGTGGCGAACCCGTAGTAATGATGTCCCTGGAGGACTACAACGGGATGAACGAGACCATTCACCTGTTGGGATCGTCCAAAAACGCTTCGCGCTTGCGCTCATCCATCGCTCAGCTCCGGGACGGCCAGGCCTTGACGAAGGAACTGGACCTCAATGAGCAAGAACCAGAAGCAGCGGAACAAGGATGAAGCCCGCGACAAGGTAAGCGTGAAGTTCACCAAAGAGGGCTGGGAGGATTACTGTCACTGGCAGAGTGCCGACCTCACCATACTTGGCAACGTCAACCGCCTGATTGACGCGTGTCTACGCACCCCCTTCACGGGTATTGGCAAGCCTGAGCCGCTGAAAGGCGATTTATCTGGCTTGTGGTCCCGCCGCATCACCCGTGAGCACCGTCTGGTCTACTTCTTCGAGGCCGGTATGCTCACCGTTCTGCAATGCCGCTACCACTACGACGACTAAAGCACTGTACTGTGCTGTGCGCGAGCTGCCTCCCCCCCCCCCGTAAAAGGGGCGGTCGGTGAACGAAATCACGCGCGCGGTCGTTTGGCGCTTGGTGTCCAGTTCTTAGGGATAGGCTATCCGCAGGCTCATGCAGAGGCGCACTACCACGCTGCACGGGAATCGCCGTTCGTCTTGCCGCCCGGCAAGAATGGGGAGCACGTCAAGCAGACGTCGGACCTGCACCACCAGTGGCGGCCAATCCTGAAAGGTTTGGGCATCAGGTACCGCCCCCGTATAACTGCCGCCACACCTATGCGACAATATGCTCAATGTCTGGTCTCAACCCCGCATTTATCGCCCAACAGCTCGGGCAAGGCGTGCAGATGCTCTTATCGACTTATGCGCGCTGGATTAACTCGTCTAACGACTGGCAGGAGCTGGATAAGCTCCAATTTGGTCCGTAGCTGCGAAGAAGCCACGTAAGTTATTGATAGGTAAGCTCCTTGATCTCCACCGCTAACATCACCATGCAGTTCGGCTCCAAGCCGCTGTTCGAAAACGTTTCCGTCAAATTCAACAACGGCAACCGCTACGGCCTGATCGGCGCCAACGGTTGCGGCAAGTCGACCTTCATGAAAATCCTCGGCGGTGACCTGGAGCCGTCCGCAGGCCAGGTCATGCTTGAGCCGAACACCCGCCTGGGCAAGCTGCGCCAGGACCAGTTCGCCTACGAGGAATTCACCGTGATCGACACGGTGATCATGGGCCACGGCCAGCTGTGGAAAGTCAAAGCCGAGCGTGACCGTATCTACTCGCTGCCGGAAATGACCGAAGAAGACGGCATGGCCGTCGCCGAGCTGGAAACCGAATTCGCCGAAATGGACGGCTACACCGCCGAGTCGCGCGCCGGTGAACTGCTGCTGGGCCTGGGTATTCCGCTGGACCAGCACTTCGGCCCGATGAGCGAAGTGGCACCGGGCTGGAAGCTGCGTGTCCTCCTGGCCCAGGCGCTGTTCTCGGACCCGGACGTGCTGCTGCTCGACGAACCGACCAACCACCTGGACATCAACACCATCCGCTGGCTGGAAACGATCCTCACGGCGCGTAACAGCACCATGATCATCATTTCCCACGACCGGCACTTCCTCAACAGCGTCTGCACCCACATGGCTGACCTGGATTACGGTGAGCTGCGCCTGTTCCCGGGCAACTATGACGAGTACATGACCGCAGCCACCCAGTCGCGTGAGCAGCTGCTGTCGGACAACGCCAAGAAGAAAGCCCAGATCGCCGAGCTGCAGACCTTTGTCAGCCGCTTCTCGGCCAACGCCTCCAAAGCCAAGCAGGCCACTTCTCGTGCCAAGCAGATCGACAAGATCCAGCTGGCCGAGGTCAAGCCGTCCAGCCGCGTCAGCCCGTTCATTCGCTTCGAACAGACGAAAAAACTGCACCGCCAGGCCGTGGTCGTCGAAAAAATGGCCAAAGCCTTCGACGACAAGGTGCTGTTCAAGAACTTCGACATCACCGTCGAAGCGGGCGAGCGCGTTGCGATCATCGGCCCCAACGGTATTGGCAAGACCACCCTGCTGCGCACCCTGGTCGGCGAGATGACCCCGGATGCCGGCTCGGTAAAGTGGACCGACAGCGCCGAAGTGGGCTACTACGCCCAGGACCACGCCCACGACTTCGAAGACGACATGAGCCTGTTCGACTGGATGGGCCAGTGGACCTCTGGCGAGCAGGTGATCCGCGGCACCCTGGGGCGCATGCTGTTCTCCAACGACGAAATCCTCAAGTCGGTGAAGGTGATTTCCGGTGGTGAACAAGGTCGCATGCTGTTCGGCAAGCTGATCCTGCAGAAACCGAACGTGCTGGTGATGGACGAGCCGACCAACCACCTGGACATGGAATCGATCGAAGCGCTGAACCTGGCGCTGGAAAACTACCCGGGCACCCTGCTGTTCGTCAGCCACGACCGCGAGTTCGTGTCGTCGCTGGCCACGCGCATCATCGAGCTGTCGGCCGATGGTGTGGTGGACTTCAGCGGTACTTACGATGACTACCTGCGTAGCCAGGGTGTGCTGGTCTGATTGAAGGCCAAGGCCTGGCTACCTTGTGTGGCTGGGCCTCTTCGCGGGCTTGCCCGCGAAGCCCCCCTCCCACCGACTGACACTGCCCGACGAATAATTCGTTAGCCTGCTTTCTTTTCCTTTGCGCAACGGCCATGATGGGACCACGCCCAACCGCCCGCCCGCGAAAGAGCCCATGACCGCGCAACAACCTGCCCCCGCCAGTCACACGCTGCACATCACCCTGCAGATCCTGTCGATCGTTTTCTATACCTTCATTGCCTTCCTCTGCATCGGCCTGCCGATTGCGGTGCTGCCCAGCTATGTGCACGACCAGCTCGGCTTTGGCGCAGTGATCGCCGGTGTAACCATTGGCCTGCAGTACCTGGCCACGCTGCTGAGCCGCCCGTTTGCAGGCAAGGTGGCGGACACCTTGGGAGGGAAACAGGCCATCCGCTTTGGCTTGCTGGGGATTGCCGGTTGCGGGGTGTTGACGTTGCTGTCAGCCTGGACCCTCACCTTACCGCTGCTGAGCCTGGCACTGCTGCTCGGTGGACGTTTGCTGCTGGGCATCGCCCAAGGGCTGATCGGTGTGGCCACTTTGAGCTGGGGCATCAGCCAGGTCGGCCCCGAACACACTGCCAGGGTGATCTCGTGGAACGGCATCGCCTCCTATGGCGCGATTGCCATCGGTGCGCCGATCGGCGTGCTGGCCGTGGACGGGCTGGACTTCAGCGTACTGGGGCCGGCTTTGCTGGTGCTGGCAACCCTTGCCCTGCTGGTGCTTCGCAAGCGCCCCGACGTGGTCGTGGTGCGCGGCGAGCGCCTGCCCTTCTGGTCGGCGTTCGGCCGGGTTGCCCCGTGTGGCCTGGGTTTGACCCTGGCCTCGATCGGCTACGGCACCTTGACCACCTTCGTCACCCTGTACTACCTCGAGCGCGGCTGGGCCGGTGCGGCCTGGTGCCTGAGTGCGTTTGGTGTGTGCTTCATCATTTCGCGGCTGCTGTTCGTCAACGCGGTCAACCGCTTTGGTGGCTACAACGTGGCGGTCGCCTGCATGGCCACCGAAGTGCTGGGCCTGGGCCTTCTGTGGCTGGCGCCCTCGCCGCCCTGGGCGCTGGTTGGTGCCGGGCTGACCGGTTTCGGGCTGTCGCTGGTGTACCCGGCATTGGGCGTGGAGGCGATCAAGCACGTCCCCAGCAGCAGCCGCGGCGCAGGGCTGGGTGCCTATGCTGTGTTCTTCGACATGGCCTTGGCCATTGCCGGCCCGGTGATGGGCGCCGTGGCGGTACACCTGGGGTATGCCTCGATCTTCTGCGTGGCGGCCCTGCTCGCCTTGGCCGGCGTCGGCCTAACGTTGTGGCTGGCGCGGCGCGCCCGCCGTAGCTGAACGCTCAGCCGGCGCTGGCGCGCCCAGCGCCTGGCTGAAGAACGCTGCCGTTTCTCGCTGCAGCGAATGATGGATATGCCGGCGGTCGACGCCGTCGGCGTCCTTGCACAGCGCCGGCATTCGCGCGTACTGCTCGGCATCGCAGTGGGCCATGAACACGAAATGCCCGGCACCGGCCAACAGGCGGTAGTCCGGTGTGACCGGCAGTTTGCGGGCCAGGGCCTCAGCATTACGGTCTACGGCCACAAGCTGATCGCTGTCGCCACTGTAGATCAGTGCGGGAACCTGCACCCCGGTCAGCGCATGGCGCCCGAACAACAGGCTCAGCGGCGCCATCAACATGACCGCCCCCACTCGCGGGTCGGTCTCGGGCGCCAGTTCGCTACGGTCGGCAATCAGGATGCCGTGGGTCTTGCAGGCGTCTGTGTCATGCGGGCGCTCCAGGCAGTACTGACGCAGACGGTCCAGGTCGGGGCGTGCGCCAGACAGGATCAACGCAGTTTCTCCGCCGGCCGAGTAGCCAATCACGCCCACCTTGCCTTCACTCAGATAAGGCCCGACCACTGCATCATCACGCGCTGCGGTGATCGCCGCGCTGACTTGCAGCGGCCGCCCATAAAGATTGCTCAGGGTGCCAAGGCGACTGTGGTCGCGCACGTTGTCCCCCGGGTGCACCACCGCCACCACCACGAACCCTTGCCGCGCCAGCGACGTGGCCAGGTAATGCAAGGCCAATGGGCTGCCCGTATTGCCGTGAGACAGCACCAGCAACGGGAATCGCCCCATGGCGACGGGCGCCTCTTCGGCCACGTCGACGGGATACCCGTCTATACGGCTGATACGGGTTTTGCCAACGGCCGGGTAGAACGCCAGCGCTTGCATCGGGCGGCTATCGACCGGGTCGGTCAAGGTCATAAGGTGCAGGCCGGCAACCCACGGCGCGGCCTCGGCGCGGGCCAACAGGCCGCCGAGCAGGACCAGCGCCAACACGCAGCGTGCAAGGGTCATCGGCCAGCGGTTCCTTGCAGGACGAAGGGATAACCCAGCATAAAACCGGCCGGCGTTGTGCCGGATGAAAACTGGATGAAACCGCCGTCATGCAAGCTGCGCCTGCACCCTGTGCATTTGCGCATTGCGTCGAACCCATGGCATAGATGCAGGTCAACGTTTTCACGTGACCGTTTTCGCGCCTTTGAAGGAGATTCATGCATGAGCAAGCCTGCCTACGTGCCACCCAAAGTCTGGCGCAACGACGCAGCCTCCGGCGGCCAGTTCGCCAGCATCAACCGCCCGGTCGCCGGCCCGACTCACGACAAGGACCTGCCGCTGGGCAAACACCCGCTGCAGCTGTATTCCCTGGCTACGCCCAACGGCGTCAAGGTCACCATTGCCCTTGAAGAGCTGCTTGCCCTGGACCACGCCGGTGCCGAATACGATGCCTGGCTGATCCGCATCGGCGAGGGTGATCAGTTTTCCAGTGGCTTCGTCCAGGTCAACCCCAACTCGAAGATTCCCGCCCTGCTCGACCGCAGCGTGGAGCCGCCGGTGCGGGTGTTCGAATCAGGTTCGATCCTGCTGTACCTGGCAGAAAAATTTGGAGCGTTGCTGCCTAAATCGCCGGCTGCGCGCACCGAATGCCTGAACTGGTTGTTCTGGCAGATGGGTGCGGCGCCTTACCTGGGCGGTGGTTTTGGCCACTTCTACGTGTATGCACCGGAAAAGTTCGAGTACGCCATCAACCGCTTCACCATGGAGGCCAAGCGTCAGCTGGACGTACTTGATCGTCGCTTGGCCGAAAGCCGTTATCTGGGCGGCGAGGCATACAGTATTGCTGATATTGCCGTGTGGCCGTGGTATGGCCAGCTGGTACGCGGCAACCTGTATGACGCGGCGCAGTTCCTGGCGGTTGACGAGTACCCGAACGTACAGCGCTGGGCCGAGGACATCGCCCAGCGCCCTGCTGTGCAGCGCGGTACACGCGTGAACCGTACCTGGGGAGATGAACACAGCCAGGTGCCGGAGCGCCATAGCGCCGCCGACCTGGAAGGTTGACGCAGACCGTGTGGGAGCGGCCCTTTGACAACAAAAGGCCGCCCCCACAATGGGCCGGGGAATGCCTGTGAATGCCCCCGACAATGCCCCCCTGCATAAAACCATTTGCCCCTGCGCAAACCTGCGTCCGCCAAGCCCTTCTTGTACACTCCTCGCATTAGCCCCCACCTGCACATTTTTTGGTGAACGCATGATCGAGGTAACCGAGGTTTCCATTGCCGAGCTGCGCGACGCGCTCGAGTCGGGCCGCACGACAGCGGTCGAGCTGGTCAAGGCCTACCTGGCGCGCATCGACGCCTACGATGGCGCCGACACGGCCACAGCCCTTAACGCCGTAGTGGTACGCAACCCGGAGGCGCTCAAAGAGGCCGAGGCCTCCGATGCCCGTCGTGCCAAGGGCCAGGTGCTTAGCCCGCTGGACGGCATCCCCTACACCGCCAAGGACAGCTACCTGGTCAAAGGCTTGACTGCTGCCTCCGGCAGCCCTGCCTTCAAGGACCTGGTCGCCCAGCGCGATGCCTTCACCATCGAGCGCCTGCGCGCCGCCGGTGCCGTGTGCCTGGGCAAGACCAACATGCCGCCCATGGCTAACGGTGGCATGCAGCGCGGCGTCTATGGCCGCGCCGAAAGCCCGTACAACGCCAACTACCTGACCGCGCCCTTCGCCTCGGGCTCGTCCAACGGTGCCGGTACCGCCACCGCCGCCAGCTTCAGCGCCTTTGGCCTGGCCGAAGAAACCTGGTCCAGCGGCCGTGGCCCGGCGTCCAACAACGGCCTGTGCGCCTATACCCCGTCGCGCGGGGTGATTTCGGTGCGTGGCAACTGGCCGCTGACGCCGACCATGGACGTGGTGGTGCCCTACGCCCGCACCATGGCCGACCTGCTGGAAATCCTCGACGTGGTGGTCGCCGATGACGCCGACAAGCGCGGCGACCTGTGGCGCCTGCAGCCGTGGGTGCCAATCCCCGCTGCCTCGACGGTACGTCCGGCGTCGTACCTTGAACTGGCGGTAGATGCCAGCGCGCTCAAGGGCAAGCGCTTTGGCGTACCACGCATGTATATAAATGCCGATCCCGAAGCGGGCACCGCCGAGAAACCAGGCATCGGCGGGCCGACCGGCCAACGCATCAACACCCGCGCCACGGTGATCGACCTGTGGCAACAAGCACGCCAGGCCCTGGAAGCGGCGGGTGCCGAAGTGCTGGAAGTGGACTTCCCGTTGGTGTCCAACTGCGAAGGCGACCGCCCAGGCGCGCCGACCGTGTACAACCGTGGCATCGTCAGCAAGGCATTCCTGCATGACGAACTGTGGGAACTGTCGGGCTGGGCCTTTGACGACTTCCTGCGCGCCAACGATGACCCCAAGCTTAACCGCCTGGCCGATGTCGACGGGCTGAAGATCTTCCCCCACGACCCGGGCACCCTGCCCAACCGTGAAGATGACCTGGCTGCCGGCATGGACGAGTACGTCAACATGGCCAAACGTGGCCTGAAGACCTGGGACCAGATCGAGACCCTGCCCGACGGCCTGCGCGGGCTGGAGCAGACCCGCAAGCTGGACCTGGAAGACTGGATGGACGAGCTGGGCCTGGACGCGGTGCTGTTCCCCACCGTAGCCGACGTTGGCCCGGCCGATGCCGATATCAACCCGGTATCGGCGGACATCGCCTGGAGCAACGGTGTCTGGGTAGCCAACGGCAACCTGGCAATCCGTCACCTGGGCGTGCCGACCGTGACCGTGCCGATGGGCGTGATGGCCGATATCGGTATGCCGGTGGGGCTGACCTTTGCCGGGAAGGCCTATAGCGACAACGCGCTGCTGAGTTGTGCTGCCGCGTTCGAGGCCACCGGCTCGCGCCGAATGATTCCGCCGCGCACGCCGGCGCTCGGCTGAGTCTTACAGGGCCCGCAAAAGCAGATCGCGAATTTCAACCTTATGTGTAAAAATGCACAAACAGTTGATTTTGCGGTCTGCCATGCCTATCACCCCCAGCGAAGAACGCCAACTCACCCTCACCGTGCTCAAGGCCGCGATCCAGGCCCTGGGCAGCGTTGCCGCGCGCAACATGGAAATACTCCTGCACGACCTTGACCACCCCGAACACTCGGTGGTGGCGATCGTCAACGGTCATCTTTCCGGCCGCAGCGTGGGCAGCCCGATCCTCGCCGCACCGGAGCAGGACCAGGGTTTCAAGGCACTGATGCAGGCCTCGGCCGACCAGCACGGCTGTGAGCCGGTGGTGCTGCCCGATTACCCCACTACGCTCAAAGGCCGCACGCTACGGAGTGCCACGGCAATCTTCCGTGACAGCAGCGGCCACCCCTTCGCCAGCCTGTGCGTCAACACCGACGTCACCGGCCTGGATGCTGCCATGAGCTTTCTCCAGCAGTTGCAGCCGCTGGGGGCCATACCGGCGGTCAACGAACCGGCCGACATGGAGCTGCTGATGAGCGAGATCATCCAGGCTGCCCTGCAGCGCAGCGGCCAGGGGCGGATGAACAAACAGGCCAAGGTCGAGGCCGTGCGCGTCATGCAGGAGCGCGGCCTGTTCATCGTCAAGGGCGGCGTCGAGAAGGCTGCCAGCGCTCTAGGCGTGACGCGCTACACCATTTACAACTACCTCGAGCAACTACGCGGAGCCAGCCAATGACCTTGCACATTCATACCCCCCTGATCGAGTCGCGCCCGCTGTCGTTGGCGGCCGGTCGTAATATCTGGCTCAAGCTCGACGCCCTGCAACCCTGCGGTTCGTTCAAACTGCGCGGTGTAGGCTACGCCTGCGAGGTACACCACGCGCGTGGCGCCCGGCACTTTGTGTCCTCGTCAGGTGGCAATGCCGGTTTGGCAGTCGCCTACGCCGGACGCAAGCTGGGGGTGCCGGTGACCGTGGTGGTACCCGAAACCACCACCGAACGGGCCAAGCAGCTGCTGCACCTGGAAGACGCCAAGGTGGTGGTGCACGGCAGTTCCTGGCAAGAGGCCAACGCCCTGGCACAGACACTGGTAGGCCCGAACGATGCCTTCATCCACCCATTCGACGACCCACTGCTGTGGGCCGGGCATGCCAGCCTGGTGGATGAGGTGGCCGAAGCCGGCCTGAAGCCGGACGCGGTGGTGTTGTCAGTCGGCGGGGGCGGCTTGCTCAGTGGCGTGGTAGAGGGGCTCAAGCGCAATGGCTGGGGCGATGTGCCGGTGCTGGCAGTAGAAACCGAGGGCGCGGCGTCGCTGCATGCGGCCATGCAGGCCGGGCATTCGGTGGAGCTGGAGCGCATCGCCTCGGTGGCCACGTCGCTGGGGGCCAAGCGTGTGGCTGATCAGGCGCTGACGTGCGTGCAGCAGCATCCGGTGCACAGCCATCTGGTCAGCGATCGCGCAGCGCTGGAGGCCTGTGAGCGGTTCTTGCTGGACCACCGTGTGCTGGTCGAGCCCGCGTGCGGGGCGGCGTTGGCAGTGGCCTATGATGCCAAGGCACTGGGCGCCTTGCGCAATGTACTGGTGGTGGTCTGTGGCGGCGCTACCGCAACACTGGAGCAGATCCAGGCCTGGCTGCAGCAGGCAGACTGAAGCTGCCATCTGTCGGGGGTGATTACGACAGTCACATGCACCTGATCTACTAGGCTCGCCGCAACCGAAAAAGCCCTCGCAATAGCGTCAACCCTGACGAAATGCGTATCCCGCCCTTTCGGTCTGCGGCAAGTGAAGGCACAATGCGTGTCCTTTTTTTGGCCGGCCTGGCCGGGGGCCTTTAAATGATCAAGACGCCGTATTACCTCATCGATAAAACCAAGCTGCTCAGCAACATGGAGAAGATCGCCTACGTGCGCGAACACTCCGGTGCCAAGGCGCTGCTCGCCCTCAAATGCTTCGCCACCTGGTCGGTGTTCGACCTGATGCAGCAGTACATGGACGGTACCACCTCGTCCTCCCTGTTCGAGCTCAAGCTCGGCCGCCAGAAGTTCGCCGGCGAAACCCATGCCTATAGCGTGGCCTGGGCCGACGACGAGGTCGAGGAGATGCTTGAGAACTGCGACAAGATCATCTTCAACTCGATCGGCCAGCTGCAACGCTTTGCCGAACAGTCCGAAGGCAAGGTGCGTGGTCTGCGCGTCAACCCGCAGGTCAGCAGCTCCGACTACCTGCTGGCCGACCCGGCCCGCCCGTTCAGCCGCCTGGGCGAATGGGACCCGGCCAAGATCGAGCAGGTGATCGAACAGATCTCCGGTTTCATGTTCCACAACAACTGCGAGAACGGTGACTTCGGCCTGTTCGACAAGATGCTCACGCACATCGAAGAGCGATTCGGCCACCTGCTGCACAAGGTCGAGTGGGTCAGCCTGGGTGGCGGCATTCACTTCACCGGTGAAGACTATGCAGTAGACGCCTTCTGCGCGCGCCTGAAGGCGTTCTCGGAAAAATACGGCGTGCAGGTTTACCTGGAGCCGGGCGAAGCCGCCATCACCAACAGCGCCTCGCTGGAAGTGACCGTGCTCGATACCCTGTACAACGGCAAGCACCTGGCCGTGGTCGACAGCTCGATCGAAGCGCACCTGCTCGACTTGCTGATCTACCGCCTCAACGCCAAGATGGCCCCCAATGACGGCGAGCATACCTACATGGTCTGCGGCAAGTCATGCCTGGCCGGTGACATCTTCGGCGAGTACCAATTCGACCGTCCGCTGGCCATTGGCGATCGCCTGTCGTTCATCGACACGGCGGGTTACACCATGGTCAAGAAAAACTGGTTCAACGGGCTGAAGATGCCTTCCATCGTGGTCAAGCAGCTCGACGGCAGCGTCGAAGTCGTCCGCGAGTTCGGTTTCGAAGACTACGTTTCCAGCCTGTCGTAAGACCGGCTTTCAAGTAAGGAGCAAAGGGTAAATTGAAGAAGAACGTTCTTATCATTGGTGCAGGAGGTGTCGCCAAGGTGGTGGCCCACAAGTGCGCGCAGCATAACGACGAACTGGGTCGTATCGCCATCGCGTCACGGAACATCTCCAAATGCCAGGCCATCATCGACAGCGTCAAGGCCAAGGGTAGCCTCAAGGTACCCGCCGACATCCAGGCCTTCTCGCTCAATGCCCTCGATGTCGAGGCAACCAAGGCGCTGATCCGCGAAACCGAATCGCAGATCGTGATCAATGTGGGTTCCGCCTTCCTCAACATGTCGGTGCTGCGTGCTTGCATCGATACGGGTGTCGCCTATCTGGACACCGCCATCCACGAAGAGCCGGGCAAGATCTGCGAGACCCCACCGTGGTACGGCAACTACGAGTGGAAACACCTCGAAGAGTGCCAGGCAAAGAACATTACCGCCATTCTCGGCGTCGGTTTCGACCCGGGTGTGGTGAACAGCTACGCCAAGCTGGCGCAGCAACAGTATTTCGACAGCATTGATTCGATCGATATTCTCGACGTCAATGCCGGTTCACATGGCAAGTACTTTGCCACCAACTTCGACCCGGAAATCAACTTCCGCGAGTTCACCGGACAAGTGTGGAGCTGGCAGAACAGCCAGTGGACCAGCAACACCATGTTCGAGGTCAAGCGTACCGACGACCTGCCAGTGGTAGGCTCGCAAAACCTGTACCTGACCGGCCACGATGAAGTTCACTCGATTTCGAAGAACCTCAACGTCCCGAACGTGCGCTTCTGGATGAGCTTCGGCGAGCACTACATCAACGTGTTCACGGTTCTGAAAAACCTGGGCCTGCTCAGCGAGCAACCGGTGAAAACCGCCGAAGGCCTGGAAGTGGTACCGCTGAAAGTGGTCAAGGCTGTACTGCCAGACCCGGCCTCGCTGGCCCCTGGCTACACCGGCAAGACCTGCATCGGCGACCTGGTCAAAGGCACCAAGGATGGCCAGCCGCGCGAAGTGTTCATCTACAACGTGGCCGACCACGAAGAAGCCTACGCCGAGACCGACAGCCAGGGCATTTCCTACACCGCCGGCGTACCGCCAGTGGCTGCCGCCCTGCTGGTTGCCCGTGGCGAGTGGGATGCCAAGCGCATGGTCAACGTCGAGGAGCTGCCAGCCGAGCCGTTCCTCAAGGCGCTGGACGTGATGGGCCTGCCGACCCGCGTCAAAGATGAAAAAGGCGATCGTCCTTGGGACGCTGAAGCCTAAGCAACAAACAGAAGGGGCGCCACATGGCGCCCCTTCTGCTTTCCAGGCCCAGCCACTTCGCGGGCAGCCCAGGCGCTCCACAGGCCTGAAACAAGCACGTAACCTGTGTGGGCGAGCCCGCGAAGAGGCCGGTGCAGGATCACGCTCTACTTGCGGGCCTCCAGAATCAG
The DNA here is from genome assembly GCF_001753955.1 of Pseudomonas sp. NBRC 111139. NCBI lineage: Bacteria > Pseudomonadati > Pseudomonadota > Gammaproteobacteria > Pseudomonadales > Pseudomonadaceae > Pseudomonas > Pseudomonas sp. NBRC 111139. The sequence goes on along the minus strand of NZ_BCBP01000062.1, from coordinate 26,653 downwards.
GTTGAACGGCGTCTGCGTCGCCCGCCGGAACCTGCTGAACCCTGCCTCCTCGAAGACCGCCCGCAATCGCGCCTCCCCGGCCTGCGCACCCAACCCCAGCCCCACTTCCTGCGACAACGAATTGGGCGTGCAGATAAACGTCGACGCCGCATAGAACAAGCGCCCGACCGGTGTCAGGTTACCCTCCAGCGAGTCCTCGGCATAAGGCTCCACCAGCATGACCGTGCCATCCGCTTTCAAAGCATGGTAGGCATGCCTGGCTGCCCCGACCGGGTCACCCATGTCGTGCAGGCAATCGAAGAAGCACACCAGGTCATGGTCATGCCCCGGGTACTCCTTGGCGCTGGCCTGCTGGAAGCTCACCCGCGACTCCAACCCCGCTTCACGCGCACGCGCGTTGGCGGTGACGATCGAAGGCTGATGATAGTCGTACCCCACGAAGGTCGACGCCGGAAACGCCTGCGCCATCACCAGCGTCGAGGCACCATGACCGCACCCCACATCCGCCACCTTGGCGCCCGCCTGCAGCTTGGCCACCACACCCTCCAGTGCCGGCAGCCAATCCGCTACCAGGAAGGTGCGATACCCCGGCCGGAAAAACCGCTCGGTACCGCTGAACATGCACGGGTGGTGATCGCCCCAGGCCAACCCGCCATCGCCGCGCATGGCGGCTACCAGCTTGTCCTTGTCATGGAACAGCGCCGCCACCACGGACGCGCCGCCGGCCATGTAGGCCGGAGAATCCTCCAGCGCCAGGGCCATGGCCTGTTCTTCAGGCAGCACAAAACGGCCCTTGTCATGGACCATGTAGCCCGATGCCGCCTGGGCATTCAACCATTCTCGCACCAGCCGCGGGTGGCAGCCGGTCTTTTCCGCCAGTTGCTCAGGGGTGACCGCCTGGCTGTCGGCCATGGCCCGGTACAGCCCCAGTTCATCGCCGAGAATGACATTGGCCAGCGTCGCCGCCGCGCCCATGTCGCCCACCAGCTTGCCCATGAAATCGTGAAGCCTTGCCTCGTCCATGACCTGCCCTCCTCTGCAAGAAGGCCATCGCCAACGAGGGACATCCGCTCCGGGAAGGCGGTGGTCGGTTCAAGGGTTTTCGTTCGCGGTACAACGCGCTAACGCGAGCTGTCATTAAGTTTAGATGCTCTGCCTGGGCGAAGTGGAATAAAGGCCTCATGGCCCACGAAAACATCCTTCAGGTAACAATTCCTAAACAAGGATGTGACATTTTTTTTCAGCTTTCCTATCAAGGAGCTGTCAAATGAAGGTCACGGTTTTCGGAACCGGCTATGTCGGCCTGACCCAGGCGGTGTGCCTGGCCCAGGTGGGCCATTCGGTGTTGTGCATGGATGTCGATGCCGATCGGGTGGCCAGCCTGAGTGAAGGCCATTGCCCGATCTTCGAGCCCGGCCTTGCGCCGCTGCTGGAGAAGAACCTCGCCTGCGGTCGGCTGCGCTTTACCACGGATGCCGCAGTCGCTGCCAACTATGCCAGGTTGCAGTTCATTGCCGTCGGTACTCCGCCGCAAGCCGATGGTAGCGCCGACCTGAAACACGTTTTCGCCGTGGTCGACAGCATCCTCGAACACGCTGACGGGCCCAAAGTAATCGTCAACAAGTCCACCGTGCCGGTGGGTACGGTACACCGCATCAAGGCACGTATCGCCCAGGCCGTGGCCGATACCAGCCGCTTCCAGGTGATCAGCAACCCGGAGTTTCTCAAGGAAGGCTCAGCGGTGGATGACTGCATGCGCCCCGAGCGCATCATCATCGGCGGCGCAGATGCGGCCGAAGTGGAGTTGCTACGCGAGCTTTACCTGCCGTTCAGCCGCAACCGCGAGAAGCTTATGGTCATGGATGCGCGCAGCGCCGAGCTGACCAAGTACGCGGCCAACTGCATGCTGGCAACCAAGATTTCCTTCATCAACGAAATCGCCAACCTGGCCGAGCACCTGGGGGCCGACATCGAAATGGTGCGCCGTGGCATCGGCTCGGACCCGCGCATCGGTTATGACTTCATCTACGCCGGCTGCGGTTTTGGCGGCTCGTGCTTCCCCAAAGACCTGCAAGCCCTGCGCCACAGTGCCGAGTCGGAAGGCTTCGAGACACAGTTGCTGCGCGCAGTAGAGTCGGTCAACGAGCAGCAGAAGGGACGGCTGTTCAGCAAGATCCAGCGCCACTACCCCGGCGGCCTGCGGGGCAAGGTGTTTGCCCTGTGGGGGTTGTCGTTCAAGCCCAATACCAATGATATCCGCGAAGCCTCCAGCCGGGTCCTGCTGGAAGCACTGTGGGCCGCGGGCGCGCGGGTGCAGGCTCACGACCCTCAGGCCATGGAAGAAATCCGGCGCCACTACGGCCCGCGTGCCGACTTGCAACTGGTGCCCTGCAAGGACGATGCATTAAAGGGCGCAGATGCCTTGGTGATCGTCACCGAGTGGCAGGACTACCGCGTACTCAATCTGGACAAGGTGCCGCAGCAGTTGACCGACCGGGTGGTGTTCGACGGGCGCAACCTGTTCGAGCCCGAGCACATGGCCGCCGCCGGCCTGACTTATTACGGGATCGGCCGTGGCCAGGTGCAGCCAGTATGCCCGTACTGATTACCGGTGTGGCAGGTTTCATTGGCTACCACGTGGCGCGGCGCCTGTGCGAGGCCGGCATCGAAGTGGTCGGTATCGACAACCTTAATGCCTACTACAGCGTCGAGCTCAAGCGGGCACGCCTGCAGGCGTTGTTCGGTTTTTCCAGCTTCCACTTCCATGCCCTCGACATCGCCAACCCTGCCGATTTGCAACCGCTGTTCGCCAGGCAGGCGTTCAGCGAGGTGATCCACCTGGCGGCCCAGGCCGGCGTGCGCTATTCACTGGACAACCCGGGTGCCTACGGCCAGGCCAACCTGGTTGGTTTCCTCAATGTTCTCGAGGCCTGCAGAGCGCAGCCACCACGCCACTTGATCTACGCCTCCAGCAGCTCCGTGTACGGGGCCAATGCCAAGCTGCCGTTCAGCATCGACGACCCGGTCGACCAGCCCGTGTCGCTCTATGCCGCCAGCAAGCGCGCCAATGAACTGATGGCGCACAGCTACGCCCACCTGTACCGCCTGCCGACCACCGGCCTGCGCTTTTTCACGGTCTACGGCCCCTGGGGCCGCCCCGACATGGCGCTGTTCAAATTCACCCGCGCCATGCTCGAGGGCCGGCCGATAGCGCTTTACAACAACGGCCTGATGGGCCGCGACTTCACCTACATCGACGACATCGTCGAAAGCATCGTGCGCCTGCGCCTGAAACCGCCCCGGCCAGCCGAGGGGAAACCACCCTGCCAACTGTTCAATATTGGCCGCGGTCAGCCGGTAAGGCTGCTGCATTTTGTCGAATGCCTGGAGGACGCCTTGGGTATCAAGGCCCAACGCGACTACCTGCCGCTGCAAGCGGGGGACGTGCTGGAAACCTGGGCCGACGTCAGCTCACTGGCACGCTGGATCGACTTCTCCCCAGGCACATCGCTGGAACATGGCGTCAACGCCTTCATTGGCTGGTACCGGGATTTCTACCGGGTTTGATCCACGCAATCACAACACGATCACAGGTAGCCTCATGAGCGATCCACTTGACCTCTCGGTACTGATCCCCGCCAAGAATGAGGTCGACAACCTGCCATCACTGCTGATGGAGATACGCACTGCACTCACGGCCGAACACTACGAAGTGCTGGTGGTCGACGACGGCAGCAGCGACGGCACCCTGAGCGTACTGCAACACCTGAAAAGCCAGGGCTACAGGCAATTGCGCATCCTGCGTCACGACCGTTCGCTGGGCCAGAGCACCTCGCTGTGGCATGCCGCCCAGGCGGCCCGCGGCCACTGGCTGGCGACCTTGGATGGCGATGGCCAGAACGACCCGGCAGACATCCCCGGCATGCTAGCCCTGGTGCGCGCCAACCAGAACCTGGCCGGCGGCGTCAAGCTGGTGGCCGGGCACCGGGTCAACCGGCGTGACAGCGCCAGCAAGCGCTGGGCCTCGCGCGTAGCCAACGGCCTGCGCAGCCGCCTGCTCAAGGATGCCACGCCCGACACCGGCTGCGGGCTGAAGCTGATCGAGCGGGCAGCCTTCCTGCACCTGCCCTACTTCGACCACATGCACCGCTACATTCCGGCACTGATCCTGCGCCACAACGGCCGCATGCTGGTGCACCCGGTCAACCACCGGCCACGCCACGCCGGTGTCTCCAAGTATGGCAACCTGGACCGCGCCCTGGTCGGCATCCTCGACTTGTTCGGGGTGTGGTGGCTAATCCGCCGCACCCGCCTGCACAGCCGCCCGCAGGAGCTTGAAGGATGACCCGCGAAACCCTCTGGTTGATCATCGGCTTCGCGGGTCAGGCCGTTTTCACCGGGCGCTTCGTGCTGCAGTGGCTGTACAGCGAACTCAAGCGCCGCAGCGTGATCCCGGTAGGCTTCTGGTACCTGAGCATGCTCGGCAGCGCGCTACTGCTGACTTACGCCATCTACCGCCAGGACCCGGTCTTCATTATCGGCCAAAGCTTCGGCTTTCTGGTCTACCTGCGCAACCTGCAACTGATTGCCCGCCACCAGCAACTGAAGGAATAGCCCTTTGCCTAAGTTCAAGACAATCGGGGCCGAACGCCTGGCCCTGATCGCCCTCGCCGTGTTGCTGGTGGGCGCGGGAATCGGCTGGCGTCAGCCGATGAATGTCGATGAAGAACGCTTTCTCGGCGTGGCCCTGGAAATGCTGCAGAGCGGCAACTGGTTCATCCCACACCGTGCAGCAGAGATCTATGGCGACAAGCCACCGTTGTTCATGTGGACCGTGGCGCTGTTCAGCTACCTGACCGGCGCGCCCAACGTTGCCCTGTACCTGCCCGGGCTGCTGTCGGCGGCGACCATCACCTGGGTGCTGCATGACCTCGGGCGGCGCCTGTGGAACCGGCGCACCGGCGTGATCGCGGCCTTGTTGTTCCTGGCCACCTACCAGACCTACAGCATCCTGCGCACCGGGCAGATCGACAGTTTCCTGTGCCTTTGGGTTGCGCTGGGCCTCTACGGCATGCTGCGCCACCTGCTACTGGGGCCCGCCTGGGGCTGGTTCTACCTGGCTTGCGCATCCATGGGCCTGGGCATTATCAGCAAGGGGGTGGGTTTTGTTCCGGCGCTGATATTGCTGCCTTATGCCTGGGCAGTGCGCCATCGCTGGCGCGGCGTAGTCGCCATGCCCGGCCAGGGATGGCGCTGGAGCCTGGGGCTACTGTGGTTACTCGCCGGTTGCGCCGTATGGCTGCTGCCGCTGCTGGTGTCGATCGCCCATGGCGGCGGCGCGGCAGAGCTGGCCTACCTGAAGGAAATCCTGCTGCGCCAGACCGCCAGCCGCTACGCCAATGCCTGGGACCATCGCGAGCCGTTCTGGTACTTCTTCGTCAAGGTCATCCCCAAGTACTGGCTGCCTCTGATCCTGGCCCTGCCCTGGCTGGTACCGGCCTGGCGCCGGCAACTGCAAAAGCACGATGGCCGCTTCCTGCTGCTGCTAGGCTGGGTGGCATTGGTGCTGCTGTTCTTCAGCCTGAGCACCGGCAAGCGCAAGCTGTATATTTTCCCGGCGCTGCCAGGCCTGATTCTGGCCATGGCGCCGCTTGTGCCGTGGCTGCTCAAGCGCTGGTGGCAGCGTCGGCCGGGCTGGCACAAGGCATTCACCACAGCAGCCCTGGTATGGTTCGCCCTGTGGTTCGCGCGTGGTTTCGTCGAACCCGTGAAGGAGGGCCGCAACCCGCATGAGACGCTGATGAGCGACGCCGCACAGGCCACTGCCGGTGCCGAACTGGTGCTGGTCAACTGGCGCGAGGGGCATTGGCTATTTGCCCGGCAACCCATCGTGCACTTCGGCTTCACCGGCCAATCCAAAGTGGATGCAGCGGTCTACTGGCTGCGCCAGCACCCCACCGCCTTCGCCCTGGTTCCAGCCACCGAACTGGGCCAGTGCTTCAACGTCGACAAGGCACGCAAGCTGGGTGAAACCTCGCGGGCCAAATGGTATGTCGTCGGTGCAGATGCCGACAACGGTCAGTGCCAGGCCAGTGCCCCCAACGACGTCTACCACTTCGCCTGGGCCGATACCTGGCGCAACCCGCTGGTCGTTGAGGAACACGCAGGGAAATGACCCACCAGACCCTGCCGGTCCGGTGGGCGCTTAGGCGAATGCCCGCCGAACTACAGCGCCTGCCCGATCAGGTACTGCTCCAGGTCAAACTCGCGCTCCCCTATCCATATCGCTTGCAATCCATCAAATCTCAAAATACTGTATGAATATTCAGTATAGCGAGACCGCGCCATGCAACTCATCGCCAAACTCGGCATCCTGGCCGATGCCGCCAAGTACGACGCATCTTGCGCCAGCAGCGGCGCGCCCAAGCGTAACTCGCGCGGCGCTGACGGCCTGGGTGCTACCAATGGCATGGGTATCTGTCACAGCTACACCCCCGACGGCCGCTGCGTATCACTGCTCAAGGTACTGCTGACCAACTTCTGCCTGTATGACTGCCAGTACTGCGTCAACCGCCGCTCCAGCAACGTGCCACGCGCGCGCTTCAGCCCCGAGGAAGTGGTACGCCTGACCCTGGACTTCTACCGGCGCAACTGCATCAGCGGCCTGTTCCTCAGCTCCGGCATCATCCGCTCGGCGGACTACACCATGGAGCAGCTGATCCGTGTGGCCCGGCTGTTGCGCGAAGAGCACAGCTTCCGCGGCTACATCCACCTCAAGGCCATCCCCGATGCCGACCCGCTGCTGATCGAAGAGGCCGGGCGCCTGGCCGACCGCCTCAGCGTCAACATCGAACTGCCCACCGACGCCAGCCTCAAGCGCCTGGCGCCGGAAAAGCAAGGGCGCACCATTCGCCAGGCCATGGGCGTGATTCATCAGGGCCAGCAGGCCGTGGCCAACGAGCCCAGGGCGCCGCGCTTTACCCCGGCCGGGCAGAGCACCCAAGTCATCGTCGGCGCCGACAGCACCGACGACAGTACCTTGCTGCGCAATGCCGAGTCGCTGTACCAGGGCTACGGCCTCAAGCGCGTGTACTACTCCGCCTTCAGCCCGATCCCCGACAGCCCCGGCAGCGTGCCCCTCGCCGCACCACCGCTGCTGCGCGAACACCGCCTGTATCAGGCCGACTTTCTGCTGCGTGGCTATGGCTACAAGGCTGGCGAGTTGCTGGGCCACAGCGGTAACCTGGCACTGGACATCGACCCCAAGCTGGCCTGGGCGCTGGCCAACCGCGAAGTCTTCCCGCTGGACGTGAACCGCGCGGAACCTGCGCTACTGGCGCGTATCCCCGGCATCGGCCTGCGCAGCGTACAGCGCCTGGTCGCCCTGCGGCGGGAGCGGCGCATCCGTTATGACGACTTGATCCAGCTGCGCTGCGTGCTGGACAAGGCACGGCCGTTCATCGTCACCAGCGACTACCGCCCCGCCCAGGCTGAGCTGCGCAGCGGCTTGCTGCGCAGCGGCTTGCTGCGCGCGCGCTTGAGTGAGCCGCCAGCGCCCGTGCAGATGGGGTTATGGGGGTGATCGCACTCGACTGCGACGACCTGTTCGCCACCTGGCGCGACCAGGCCCGGGTGTTGTTGAGCCATGGCATCGACCCGTCGGAAGTCACCTGGTCGCAAGGCCCGATGGCGGACCTGCTGGCCGTGCCGGCAGCGCCGCCTGAAGGGCCTGGCCCTTTCCGGGCCAAAGTCCCGGCCGCACTGCTGAGCCAGTTGGAGCAGGCCTCTCGCTACCGTGGCGAACAGCGCTGGAACCTGCTGTATGAAGTGCTGTGGCGCGTCGCCCATGGCGACCGCACGGCAATGCTGGCCGGTGACCGGCTGGGCAGTGAGCTGCAACGGCGCATCAAGCAGGTAACCCGCGAGGCACATCACTTGCACGCGTTTGTACGCTTCGTGCCGCTGCCTGATGAACTGGCTGAGCACTTGCAACTGGAGCTGGTGGCCTATCACGAACCGGCACACGACATTCTGCACAGTGCCAGCGCGCATTTTGCCGACCGCCTGGGGCGTTTGCGCTGGTTGATTGCCACGCCACAGGATGGCATTCGCTTCGACGGCCAGTCCTTCGACTACCAGCGACAGTGCCCCGAGCCCTGGCGCCAGTGGGCCCGCAACGCCGAAGACCCCGGCGCCGAACTCTGGCGCACCTACTACCGCCACACCTTCAACCCGGCCCGCCTCAACCCGGACGCCTTGCGCCTGCACATGCCTGGGCGGTTCTGGCGGCATTTGCCGGAAGGCATGCTGATACCGCAACTTGAAGGCCTGGCGCGCCAAGGCAAACAGCGGGACGGCCAAGCCCTTGAGGTGGCCGCGCAAACCGGCAAGACCATCAGCAAACCTGCGCGCTCGGCGTAGCCGCGGAGCCCGTTGCGGCCCCGTCGGGCACAAGGCCGCTGCTACAGCGAAAACATCATGCTCAACTGAAGAGCCTGGCCAGGCAGGCCAGCTTCTTCTTGTACGAACGCCGCGCCTCCAGTGCCTGCTCCAGGCTCACCGGCAGGAACCGCGCCTGCTGGTTGGGCTGCATCTGCCCGATCAGGTCGAGGTCGGCACTGATCACCGTGCCGATCATGGCGTAGCCGCCCCCCGACACTGCATCGCGATGCAGGATGATCGGTTCCAACCCTGCCGGCACCTGGATCGATCCGATCGGGTAGCAGCTGTCGACGATATTGGACGGGTCCGACCCCGCACCGAACGGCTGCTCGCGCGGTTGGAAACTCAAGGCGCTGCCGCCTTTGTAGCGATAACCGATGCGGTCCGCTTCGGAGCCAACGGTCCAGGCGTCGGTGAAGAAACGTTGCGCTGCAGCTTCGGTCAGGCGGTGAAAGTACAGCCCAGGCACCACCCGCAACACCACCTCGCCCCCCAAGGCCTGACGCAGGGCCATGGGCAAGCTTGCACCGGCACGGGTCTTGCCGCTGGGCACGCCGACCGGCAGCAGGTCGCCCGCCATCAGTTTGCGCCCATGAAAGCCACCCAACGCGCCCAGCGCGTAGGTGGACCGGCTACCCAGTACCTCGGGCACATCGATGCCTCCGGCCACTGCCAGGTAGGCCCGGGCGCCCGCTGTTGGAAAGCCGAAACGCAACACTTGCCCGGCCCGCACGGCGAACGCCGTGTCCGGGCGCTGCTCGCGGCCATCGAGCAACGCTGGCATCTGCGCGCCGCACACAGCGACCAGTGCGTCCTGCCGGAACTCCAGCTCCGGCCCCACCAGCGCGCACTCCAGGCCCGCAGCGCCGGCCGGGTTGCCCACCAGGTGGTTGGCTGCGCTCAAGGCGTACTGGTCGAGTGCGCCGGACGGTGGAATGCCCAGGTGGTAGTAACCTTCGCGGCCCAGGTCCTGTACAGAAGTGGCCAAGCCCGGTTTGAGTACCTTGATCATGCCAGCACCTCCTGCAACGATTTGGGGTAGCCGACCGGGTCGGCGAGGAAGGCGTCCAGGGAAAACGTCACCGGGCGAATGCGCAGGTCGAAGCAGCCATCCTCCACCTCCGCCACCGCCCGGTCGTAGGTGCGGCGGTCGATAGGCTTGAACTGCACGATGTCACCCGGGCGGAAGAACACCATGTGCTCTTTCAGGTAATTCAAGGTCTGCTGCGGGTCGTAGATCGGTGCCGGGGTGACGCCAAACATCTGGTAGCCCCCGGCCCCGCGCACCGAGTAGATGCAACCAAAGCAGCCGCCATGGCCCAGGGTGAGCTTGGGCGTGTCGGTACGGGGGCGCAGGTACTTGGGCACCTGCAGCTGCCGCTGGCGCTCGACCATCTGGAACATGAACGGCAGGCCGGCAACAAAGCCGACCATCGACACGAACCATGGCGCGCCACTGTGGGCGGCGATGAAGGCCTCGACATCGGCCAGGCCGTTGATGCGCGCAGCGTACTCCAGGTCTGTGCTGGTGGGGTCCTGGTGGCGATCCCGAAAGCGCATCAGGGTTTCATGGGTCCAGGGGTCGTTGTACAGCACCGGGATCTCGATGATCCGCGTCTGCAACGAACGCTCGGCCACCGCCTGCGCTTCGGCGCCGCGCACGGCTTCGAGCAGTGCCTCGGGGGCGATACGGTCCGGGTCGAAGCGGACCTGGAAGGACGCGTTGGCCAGGCACACATCAAGCACGCCATCCAGGGCCATGCGCTCCACCGCACGGGTGACGGCCATACCCTTGAAAAAGGCCTCCAGCGACATGCTTTCGCTGACTTCGGCAAACAGGTGCTCGTCGGCGCCGAAGCTGTAACGGATCGGGGTTGTAGCAAGCGGTTCGGCCATGACAGTTCCTTTTCTTGGAATCTTTATAGAAAGGCAGGCGAAAACAAAATGCACGGGCTCCGGCGTGTCTGTTTGCCGGATGCCTGACGGGTTCAGCGCGGTGCACGCACCACGATGCCGGCCGCATCCAGTGCCTTGCGCGTGGCCTCGACCAGGTCCAGCGCGCCCGGGGTGTCACTGTGCAGGCAAATGGAATCGAATTCGATCGCCAGGTCCTGGCCTTCGACCGTGCGCACCACGCCTTGGCGGCAAGCACGCAGCACCCGCTCGGCGACGGCTTGGGGCTCATAGCCACGCACATTGCGGGTAAACACGATCGACCCGCTCAGGTCGTACTCGCGGTCGGCATAGAACTCGCGAATCACCGGCTGCCCCATTTCCTGGGCAATGCGGCAGATCACCGAACCCGGCATGCAGTACAGCAGCAACTCGGGCTCGATCACCCGCAGGTTCTGCACCAGCAAGCGCGCCGCTTCTTCGTCACGCGCCAAGTGCATGTACAGCGCCCCATGCGGCTTGATGTGCTGCAGGCGCACGCCCTGGGCACGAGCGATTTCACGCAGCGCGCCCAATTGATAGAGCATGTCGTCCACCAGTTCCTGCGCCGAGGCATTGATGTGCCGGCGGCCAAAGCCGACCAGGTCGCGGAAACCCGGGTGTGCTCCCACCGCAACCCCAAGGGCCTTGGCGCGCTCGACGGTGCGGCGCATGGTGCCGGGGTCGCCGGCGTGGAAACCGGTGGCGATGTTGGCGCTGCTGATGTAGCCCATCAGTTCGTGATCGACGCCGTCGCCAATCGTCCACGGGCCAAAGCCCTCACCCATGTCCGAGTTGAAATCCACTGCTTGCATGACCGCGTCTCCTGGCACTTGTGACTGCATGCAAGCCACGTTAGATTCTCTACACCCCCTTGGGAAGATCTATAAACAGATGGGGTACCTTCTGAAAATCAGATACCCCGGGAGCCTACCGTGTCACTCACCTTGCGCCAGGTCCGCTACTTCGTTGCCACCGCTGAAATCGGCCAGATCTCCCAAGCGGCAATCCACCTGAACATCTCCCAGTCGGCAGTGACCACGGCCATCAAGGAGCTGGAAGCGATGCTCGGCGTGCTGTTGTTCCAGCGCTCGGCCCAAGGCATGAGCCTGACCGAAGCCGGCCGGCACTTCTTGAACCGTGCCTACGTCATCCTGCGCAGTGTCGACGATGCGTTGAACAGCCCGCTTCCGGACGTGCGCGCCAGTGGCCTGTTGCGCCTGGCGGCGAGTTACACGGTGATCGGCTACTTCCTGCCGCACCACTTGCAGCGCCTGGAGCACTGGCATCCGGACGTGACCCTGGAGCTGTACGAGCAGGAGCGCAGCGCCATCGAGCAAGGCCTGCTGGAGGGGCGTTTCGACATGGCGGTGGTGCTCACCGCCAACCTCACCCACCCCGACATCGTCTCGGAAACCCTGTTCAACTCCGAGCGCCGGCTCTGGCTGCCCGGGCATCACCCACTGTGCGAGCGCTCGGCCGTGAGCCTGGCCGATGTGGCCTGTGAGCCGTTCATTCTGTTGACCGTGGACGAGGCCGAGCACAGTGCCATGCGCTACTGGGAGCAGGCCGGGCAACGGCCAAGCGTAAGGGTGCGGACCAGCTCGGTGGAGGCCGTGCGCAGCATGGTCGCCAATGGCAGCGGTGTGGCGATCCTGTCGGACCTGGTGCACCGGCCGTGGTCGCTGGAGGGCAAGCGCATCGAGACGGTGACCATCAGCGACCCGGTCACACCGATGAGCGTGGGGTTGGCCTGGCACCGGGAACGGGCATTCAGCCCGGCGATGCAGGCGGTGCGCAATTACTTTCATGATGCGTTTCTGGCACCGCAGCAGTTGTCGGCAAGGCGTTGATCCTGCCTTTGCAGGCCCGGCCTCTTCGCGGGCAAGCCCGCGAAGAAACCAACCCCCATCTCGAGCCGAACGTTCGCGCCGCGACGCCGTCATAACCTGAGCCGGTGCCGACACGCAAAGAGGACGCGAAATGACCCAGCCCGACCCGTCGTACGTCAAATGGCTCGAAGACCGCGCCATGCTCAAGGCCTCCCAGGCGCGCGCCAGCCTGTACTCAGGCCAGTCGCGCCTGTGGCAACAACCGTACGCCGAGGCCCAGCCCCGCCGCGCCACCGAAATCGCCTCGGTGTGGCTGACCGTCTACCCCGACGCCATCATCGCGCCCGAGGGCTGCTCGGTACTCGGTGCCCTGGCCCACGAAGCGTTGTGGAAGCGCCTGTCGGAGATCGGCGTACAGGGCCTGCACACGGGCCCGATCAAACTGTCCGGTGGCATCCGCGGCCGCGAACTCACCCCCAGTGTGGACGGCAACTTCGACCGCATCAGCTTCGACATCGACCCGCTGTACGGCAGCGAGCAGGAACTGATCCAGATGAGCCGCATGGCCGCTGCGCACAATGCCGTGACCATCGACGACCTGATCCCCTCGCACACCGGCAAGGGCGCCGACTTCCGCCTGGCCGAGATCGCCCATGGCCCCTACCCGGGGCTGTACCACATGGTCGAGATCCGCGAAGAAGACTGGACGCTGCTGCCCGAGGTGCCCGCCGGGCGCGATGCGGTCAATTTACTGCCAGCTCAGTGTGACGAGCTGAAGGCGCGCCATTACATCGTTGGCCAACTGCAGCGGGTAATCTTCTTCGAGCCGGGCGTGAAGGAAACCGACTGGAGCGCCACGCCGCCGATCACAGGCGTCGACGGCAAGACCCGCCGCTGGGTGTACCTGCATTACTTCAAGGAAGGCCAGCCCTCGCTGAACTGGCTGGACCCTACCTTCGCCGCCCAACAAATGATCATTGGTGACGCGCTGCACGCGCTGGACTGCCTGGGTGCACGCGGCCTGCGCCTGGACGCCAACGGCTTTCTCGGCGTGGAAACCCGCGCCAGCGGCACCGCCTGGTCGGAAAGCCACCCGCTGTCGCTCGTCGGCAACCAGCTGATCGGTGGCATGATCCGCAAGGCCGGCGGTTTCAGCTTCCAGGAGCTGAACCTGACCCTCGATGACATTGCGCAGATGTCCAGGGGCGGTGCCGACCTGTCCTACGATTTCATTACCCGGCCGGCCTACCAGCATGCGCTGCTGACCGGCGACACCGAGTTCCTGCGCCTGATGCTCAAGGAGATGCACGCCTTCGGCATCGACCCGGCCTCGCTGATCCATGCCCTGCAGAACCACGACGAGCTGACCGTGGAGCTGGTGCATTTCTGGACCCTGCATGCTCACGACATGTACCTGTACAAGGGCCAGACCCTGCCAGGCAGCATTCTGCGGGAACATATCCGCGAAGAAATCTACGAACGGCTGTCGGGCGAGCATGCTCCGTACAACCTGCGCTTCGTGACCAACGGCATTGCCTGCACCACCGCCAGCCTGATCGCCGCTGCACTGGGTATCCGCGACCTTGAACAGATTGGCGTAGCGGATATCGAATTGATCAAGAAGGTGCACCTGCTGCTGGTCATGTACAACGCCATGCAGCCGGGGGTAGTCGCCTTGTCCGGCTGGGACCTGGTCGGTGCCCTGCCCTTGCCCGCCGAAGCGGTGGCCGAACGCATGCTCGACGGCGATACCCGCTGGATTCACCGAGGCGGCTATGACCTGGCCGGGCTTGACCCACAGGCGGCGGCTTCGGTGCGTGGCATGCCGCGTGCCCGGTCGCTTTACGGCAGCCTCGACAGCCAGCTGGACGAGGGTGATTCATTTGCCTGCCAGGTGAAGAAACTGCTGGCTGTGCGCCAGGCCTACGGCATCGCCACCAGCCGTCAGGTGCTGGTACCTGAGGTACGCAGCCCAGGGCTGCTGGTGATGGTGCATGAGTTGCCAGCCGGGCGCGGTATCCAGATCACTGCGCTGAACTTCGGCCAGGAGGCAATTGCCGAGGAACTGCTGTTGACCGGCTTCACACCTGGGCCGGTGGTCGACATGATCAACGAGACGGTCGAAGGCGATTTGACCGAGGACGGGCGCCTGATGGTGAACCTGGACCCCTACGAGGCGCTGTGCCTGCGGATCGTCAACAGCAGCGGGCATGTTTGAATCTGGCGTGGCCCTGCCGTCGGCAAACCGGTTTCGCCCGCAAGCACGCCGCCTGCCCCGCGCAGGCGCCAGACTCGCAAGCCGGCTTGCCAGCCAAGAAGCCGGTCTTGCATTTACGGCGCTACGGGCATAGCGTTCGGAAGTTTTCTTTTCCGTGCCCAGGAGCAACTCCATGTACACCGGCATCGTCCAGGCCGTCCGCCCTCTGCTTGATGTGACCACCTACCCGGGCCACAACCAATTCACCATCGACCTCACCCCGGAACTGCTCGACGAACTGAAAATCGGTGCCAGCGTCAGTGTCGAAGGTACCTGCCTGTCCGTGACCGAAATCGATGGCAGCCAGGTCAGGTTCGACGCCATGACCGCTACCCTCGAACGCACCAATCTGAGCAGCTTCAAGCCTGGCCGGAGCGTGAACATCGAACGCTCAGCGAAGATGAACGCCGAAGTCGGCGGCCACCTGATGGCCGGCCACATCGCCACCACCGCCGAGATCGTCGAGCTGTCGATCAAGGAAACCGGCGCCTTCATCAAGTTCCGCATGCCGCCGCGATGGGGCAAGTACGTGTTCCCGCGCGGTTTCATCGGGGTCAATGGCTGCAGCCTGACGGTCGCTGACGTGGAGGATAACGTGATCACCATCAACCTGATCCCGGAAACCCTGCGTCAGACTACCTTCGCCAGCTACCACACAGGTGAACTGCTCAACATCGAGGTCGACCACCAGACCATGGTGCTGGTCGATGTGGTAGAGCGCACCATCAAAGGTACCCTGGCCCGCGAAAACCTGTTGCCCTGAGGCCTGCACATGCTCCCTAACGCCCTCCCCGCGCGCACAGCCAGGCGTTTGCGCCTGCAGGTAATGCGCGGTCGCGTCGGCCTTGGCCTGGTCGCCGCCCTGTCGGTGCTGGCCGGCATGACCGATGCCATCGGCTTGCTGGCACTGGGCGATTTCGTGTCGTTCATGAGTGGTAACACCACACGCCTGGCGGTGGCCATCAGTGAAGCTGACCTGGCCCTTGTGCTACGCCTCAGTGGCGCCGTACTGGGCTTCGTTGCGGGCAATGCGCTGGGTGTGCTCCTGGCTCGCGGATTGCGCCGTCGAGCCTGGCCGGTGCTGTTGGTGGTTGCCGCACTGCTGGCTTTCGCGGCAGCGTGGCCGTTGCCGGCCACCTTCCCTGCGCTGTTGGCGGCCACGCTGGCCATGGGCATGATCAATGCGGTCGTGGAACAGGTGAATGGCCTGCCCATTGGCCTGACTTACGTGACGGGCGCCCTGTCGCGTTTCGGCCGCGGCCTGGGGCGTTGGCTGCTGGGCGAGCGGCGCAATGGCTGGCGGGTCCAGTTGATACCTTGGGCCGGGATGTTGCTGGGCGCCGCGCTCGGCGCCTGGTTGCAACAACACCTGGGCCTGCAGGCGCTGGCCGGCAGTTGTGCGCTGGCCTGCGTGCTGGCATTGGTATCGCGGTTCATACCGCGTTCCTGGCAGCGTGGCTACATGCCGCGCTGATCATTCGATACGCGGGTGCTGCTGTGCCAGTTTTTCGCGCTTGGCTTCCAACTCGGCGATCTGCGCATCGATGTCCTCGATCTTCTGCTCGATGTTGTCGTGGTGCTCCTGCAGCAGTTCACGCGCCTCTGCGATGTCTGACGCCGCAGGGGCGGCGCCGCGCAGGGGCTTGTTGGCGGTTTCCTTCATGGTCAGGCCGGTGACCAGGCCGACAGCAGCGATCACCATCAGGTAATAGGCCGGCATGTACAGGTCGTTTGTGGTCTCCACCAGCCACGCAGCGAGGGTTGGGGTAAGGCCGGCGATCAGCACCGAGATATTGAAGGCGCTGGCCAGGGCGCTGTAACGGATGTGCGTGGGGAACATGGCCGGCAGCGTCGAGGCCATGACGCCGATGAAGAAGTTCAGCAGCACGGCAATGATCAGCAGGCCGGCGAAAATAAGCCCAAGCACCCCACTGTTGATCAGCATGAATGCCGGAATGGCCAAGGCCAACAGCCCGACACTGCCGACGATGATGAACGGCCGTCGGCCAAACTTGTCGCTGAGCAGACCGATGATCGGCTGCACGAACAGCATGCCGACCATGATCGCGATGATGATCAGCACGCCATGGTCTTCGCTGTAGTGCAGGTTGTGCGACAGGTAGCTGGGCATGTAGGTAAGCAGCATGTAGTAGGTGACGTTGGTGGCGATTACCACGCCGATGCAGGTCACCAGGCTGCGCCAGTGCTGGGTGGCCACCTCCTTGAACGACACCTTGGGCCCGGAGGCCAGGCCTTCACGATCGCCCTGTTCCAGCTTGTCGACGTGCTGCTGGAACGCAGGGGTTTCTTCCAGCGCATGGCGCAGGTAGAGGCCGATGATGCCCAGCGGCAGGGCCAGGAAGAACGGCAGGCGCCAGCCCCATTCGAGGAATTGTTCTTCACCCAGCACCGTGGAAATGAGCACCACCACCCCTGCGCCCAGCACAAAGCCGGCAATCGAACCGAAATCCAGCCAGCTGCCGAGAAAGCCGCGCTTGCGGTCTGGCGCGTACTCGGCAACGAAGATCGAGGCACCGGTGTATTCACCACCCACCGAAAAGCCCTGGGCCATCTTGGCCAGCAGCAACAGGATGGGCGCCCAGATACCAATGCTTGCATAGGACGGTATCAGGCCGATGGCGAAGGTGCTCAGGGACATGATCACGATGGTCGCGGCGAGGATTTTCTGCCGCCCGAACCTGTCGCCCAAGGCGCCGAAGAACAACCCGCCAAGGGGCCGGATCAGGAACGGCACCGAGAAGGTGGCCAAGGCCGCGATCATTTGCACGCTGGGGTCGGCGTTGGGGAAAAACACCTTGCCCAAGGCATAAGCGACGAAGCCATATACCCCAAAGTCGAACCACTCCATGGCGTTGCCCAGCGCGGCGGCCGTGATCGCCTTCTTCATCTTGGCGTCGTCGACGATGGTGATGTCCTTCAGGCCGATTGGCTGGACGCTTTTCTTGCGAGGTTTCATACCCGTATCCCTGTCGATGAATGCTCTAAGGGATCAGATACAACGGGACACTAAATAATTCAGCGCTTACTGTTTTTTTGTGTGTTTGCGGCACCCCCCAACGGCGCCCAAAGAAAAGCCGCTGCAATGGCAGCGGCTTTCATGCCCAAGGCCTGGCTTCAGATACCTTCGCGCGCCAGGTCCATGGCGAAGTAGGTCAGGATCAGGTCGGCACCGGCACGCTTGATTGCGCCAATGCTTTCGCGCACCACCCGGCCTTCGTCGATGGCACCGGCCAGGCCACCGAACTTGATCATCGCATACTCGCCACTCACCTGGTACGCCGCCAGTGGCAGGCGCGAAGCGGCGCGGATGTCGGCGATCACATCAAGGTAGGCACCGGCCGGCTTGACCATCAGCACGTCCGCGCCTTCCTGCTCGTCGAGCAGCGATTCGCGCACCGCTTCGCGGCGGTTCATCGGGTTCATCTGGTAGCTTTTGCGGTCACCCTTCAGTGCAGTGCCACCGGCCTCACGGAACGGGCCATACAACGACGAGGCGAACTTGGTCGAGTAGGCCATGATCGCGGTGTCGTGGAAGCCGGCACCGTCCAGCGCGCTGCGGATAGCCTGCACCTGGCCGTCCATCGCCGCCGAGGGGGCAATGAAGTCGGCACCGGCAGCAGCGGCGATGACGGCCTGCTTGCCCAGGTTGGCCAGGGTGGCGTCGTTGTCCACGCCATGGTCATGCAGCACGCCGCAGTGACCGTGGCTGGTGTATTCGCAGAAGCAGGTGTCGGACATCACCACCATTTCCGGCACGGTGTCCTTGCAGATACGCGACATGCGCGCAACCAGGCCGTTTTCGTTCCAGGTGTCGCTGCCATCGGCATCCAGGTGGTGCGATACGCCAAAGGTCATCACCGACTTGATACCGGCGCGGGCATAGCGCTCGATTTCCTGGGCCAACAGTTTCTCGGGGATACGATTGACACCGGGCATGCTGGTGATCGGCACGAAATCATCGATGCCCTCTTCGACGAAGATCGGCAGGATCAGGTCTTCAAGACGGAACTCGGTTTCCTGGAAGATCGTGCGCAGGGACTCGTTCTGGCGCAGGCGGCGGGGACGAACGGACGGGAATTGGTTGGACATGACAGCTCCAGGGAATTTGAACGGCGTATACCTTATGCCTGTCGCGCGCCAGTGAAAAGGCTAAATGACGAGATTGTGTCTTGCGTCAATGGCAACGGCCGGGGTTTGCCTGTGTTGGCCTCTTCGCGGGCAAAACCGCGCCCACAAATCCCGTAGGTGCGGGTTTACCCGAGAAGAGGCCGGTACAGGAATAAATTACTGCAGCCAGGGCGGTGTCACCTCCTCTACCTTGGCCGGCCCATGCTCGGCCTCGGCGCGTGCTGCACGGCGGCGAGCGTCGTCCATCCGGGCGGCGTCGATCTCGCGCATCACCCCGGTTACGTCAGCTTCATGTTCATCATCCTCGAACACCCCGGTCAACGGGCTGTCGGGCAGCAACTCGCCGGCCTCGTACAACGCCCACATCTCCTGCGCATAGCGGGTGCTTTTCAGCTCCGGGGCAAAGCGCCCGAAATAATGGGCCATGTTGTCCACATCGCGCTGCAGCATGCTGAAGGCGTGGTTGTTGGCGGCTGCATCCACTGCCTGCGGCAGGTCGATGATCACCGGCCCGTCCGGGCCGAGCAGCACGTTGAACTCGGACAGGTCGCCATGCACCATTCCGGCGCACAGCATCAGCACGACCTGGCGAATGACGAAGGCGTGGAACGCGCGGGCATCCTCCGCTTCCAGGTGTACGTCGTTCAGCCTCGGGGCCGCATCGCCATCGGCATCGGTGACCAGCTCCATCAGGAGCACACCGTCCTGGAAGTCGTAAGGCTTGGGCACCCTCACACCTGCGGCGGCCAAACGGAACAGCGCTGCCACTTCGGCGTTCTGCCAGGCATCTTCAGCTTCTTTGCGGCCGTACTTGCTGCCCTTGGCCATGGCCCGGGCCTGACGGCTGTTGCGTACCTTGCGGCCCTCCTGGTATTCGGCGGCCTGGCGGAAACTGCGCTTGTTGGCTTCTTTATAGACCTTGGCGCAGCGTACCTCGCTGCCACAGCGCACCACGTACACAGCGGCTTCCTTGCCACTCATCAACGGCCGTAGTACTTCGTCGACAAGGCCGTCTTCGATCAACGGTTCGATTCTTTTAGGTGTCTTCATCAGGCTGCGTTCAGGGTCCTGGCTTTGTTGGCGGACATCCTCTCACAGCCTGATGCGACTTGCTCGTCTGTCTTCAGGCCGGACGAATCAGGCGCCCTGCCCTACGCCAGCCACGGCCCCGCCGCGTGCCCGGCGCCGGGTCACCAGCACCCCCGAGCACACCACCAACACCGCCAGCACCATCGTCGAGACCACTTCCAGGCGATGATCCGGACGGAACAGCATCAATACCAGTACGCCGCTGATGAACAGGATCACGCCCCAGGTCAGCCACGGGAACAGCCACATGCGGTAACCCAGTGTCTTGCCCTGTGCCGTCAGGCGCTGGCGCAGGCGCAGCTGGGAAATGGCGATGACCAGATACACCAGCAAGGCAATGGCACCGGAGCTGGCCATGAGGAAGCCAAACACCTGAGCCGGCACCAGGTAGTTGGCGATCACCGCCAGGAAGGCAGCCCCCGTCGACAACAAGACTGCCACCACGGGTGTACCACTGCGGCTGGTTATCTGGGCACAGGCCGGGGCATCACCCCGGCGGCTAAGCGAATAGACCATGCGCGAGGCGGTGTACAGCGACGAATTGAGGCAACTGGTCACCGACGTCAGCACCACGAAGTCGATGATGGCCTTGGCATTTGGCACGCCGAGGGTGTCCAGCACCGTGACATAAGAGCCTTCGGTCGCCAGGCGTGGGTCGGTCCACGGTACCAATGCGATGACGATGAAGATCGACAGGATGTAGAACAGCGTTATCCGCCAGATCACCGAATTGGTGGCCTTGGAAATATGCTTGCCCGCCTCGTCGGATTCAGCCGCAGCGATGGTCACCACCTCGGCCCCGAGGAACGAGAACATGGTGATCAGCATCGCGCTCAGCACCGCACCAAAGCCGTTGGGCATGAAGCCCCCCGTATCCCACAGGCGCGAGACGCCGCTGACGCCGGACCCCGGCAACAGGCCGAAAATGGCGCAAACACCCAGGGCGATGAAGCTGACGATGGCCACCACCTTGACCAGTGCCAACCAGAACTCGAACTCACCGTAATTCTTCACGCTGAACAGGTTGGTGGCCGTCAGCAGCAACGTGATCACCAACGACAACACCCAGATCTCCATCTGCGGGACCCAGGAGTTGATGATGGTAGCGGCGATATTGGCCTCGATCGGAATGATCAGCACCCAGAACCACCAGTACAGCCAACCGATGGTGTAACCGGCCCATTTGCCGATGGCGAGGTCAGCGTAGGTTGAGAACGAGCCGGTGTCCGGGGAGGCAACCGCCATTTCGGCCAGCATGCGCATCACCAGCACCACCAGGCCGCCCGCCAGGATATAGGCCAGGATGGTGGCAGGCCCCGCTTCGGCGATGGCGCGGCCAGAGCCGACAAACAGCCCGGCGCCGATCACGCCGGCAATGGACAGCATGGTGACATGCCGTGATTTCAATCCATGACTCAAATTGTTCTTGTGGGTTTGCATGGTGCTACCTTGTTGTTTTTGTCATGCCCACGCGGGGGCCGCCGGCTGCACGTCACCGACGCAGGCGCGAAAAAGCCCGCCCTGCCCTGAATGGTGAGCAGGGCAGTACGGGTTGAGTAAAACGAAACCGCAGGAGGTGTTACCGGGGTGTCAGCTGGCAGCCCTCTGGTTGGCCGACAGGTCGGCCTTGGGGAAGCTGCCGCCCTGCAGGCCGACCTGCTCGCACACCTTCTCGACGATGTAGGCGCCGATCGGGATGGCCGAGGTAGCAGCTGGCGACGGTGCGTTGCACACGTTGACACTGCGTGCGGTGTTGACGAACAGGAAATCGTCGATCAGCTTGCCGTCGCGCGACACCGCCTGGGCACGCACGCCGGCCGGGTAAGGTGTGAGGTCGGCTTTGGTAATGCTCGGGCAGTACTTCTGCACCTGCTTGAGGTACCCGCCCTTGAACAGCGAGTTCTTCATCTCGATCAGGCCCGGGCGGAAGTTCTTCGCCAGCACCTTGAGGATGCCGGGCGTGGTCAGGGTCTGGAACAGGTCGCTGGGGCTGACATCGGTCTTGCGGTAGCCCTCGCGCTTCATCGCCAGCACGGCGTTGGGGCCTACGGTGACGGTGCCGTCGATCATGCGGGTCAGGTGCACCCCCAGGAAGGGCATCGACGGGTCGGGAATCGGGTAGATCAGGTGGTTGACGATCTGATTGTGCTGCTTGGGCAGCAGGTAGTATTCGCCACGGAACGGGCAGATCACGAATTCGGTACGCAGACCGAGCATGCTCACCACGCGGTCGGCCATCAGCCCCGAGCAGGTCACCAGGAAACGGCTGCGCAATTCATCGCGCTGGGTGCGCACGATCACTTCATTTGCCTGTTCCTGCAGGCCAACCACTTCTGCGCCATAGCGGATTTCGCCGCCGGCACGCTGGAACTCTGCGCCCATCGCAGCGGTGACCTGGGCGTAGTTGACGATGCCGCTGGACGGCACGAAGATGCCCCCCATACCGACGATGTTGGGCTCACGCTCGCGCAACTCGGCAGCCGACAGCCAGTAGCGTTCCAGGCCATTGGCCGCCGTGCGCTCCCACAGCGCCTTCATGCGTTGCATTTCCAGATCGTTGGTGGCGACCAGCAGCTTGCCGCACTCATCGAAATGAATGCCGTGCCGGGTGCAGAAGGCTTTGGTCGCCTTGTTGCCTTCCAGGCAGAAGCGCGCCTTGAGGCTGCCGGGGGTGTAATACACGCCGGCGTGGATCACGCCACTGTTATGGCCGGTCTGATGGCGGGCCGGGCCGGACTCTTTCTCCAGCAGGAGAATCTTCGCGTCCGGGTAGACCTTGATCAGGTGCATGGCCGTGGACATGCCCACAATCCCGCCGCCAATAATGATGAAATCGTACACAGCCTTACCTCACACGCAGGCATTGCCTGGCAGGCTCACCAAGGCCCGCACGGGGCCTGGTGGCATTGTTTTGTGCAAAAACGCGTGGGCGAGCGCCCGCCCCGCGCCCTGTCATTATTGCCCGCGCTGGTACAGCGGCTTGGGGAAGGCGACGTAACCACGCTGGCGCATCAGTTCGCGGCGCAGGCCCTCGTGCGGGGTGAAGCGATCGCGGCCATGCAGCCAGAACAGGTTGTTGATCAGCAAGAAACTGCCTACGCCTACCGGTACCGAGACCTTCTTGCCGCTGCCTTCCAGCGACTCGGACAAGGCGTTCAGCCAGATACCTTCCTCGTAGTTTTCCGGCTGCACGAACTGGTCAATGTAGCGCATGGTCGGCCGGCCTTCGGTATCGGTGTCGAATACCGAATGGAACACATCTTCGGCAACCTTTTTGCTCGGCGGTGCGGTCCAGCGCATTTCGCGACGGGCCATCGGGTGACGGAAGAACGCCTCGCACTGCTCCCAGTCGTCCAGGTGCAGCAGCAGCGAGTTGCCGCCTTCCATGTTCTTTTCGTCGATCTTCAGCATCAGCACATAGTCGGTGATCTGGTTCACGAACGTACCGTCGTTGTGCAGCTCCATCACACGGTGCGGCTGGCGCAGGTAGCTGTCGGAGTTGTCGCTGTTGACCACCACGAAGCGCGCATAGAACTGGCCACTCATGGCGTCATAGTTGGAACGGCCGATCAGGTGTGCACAGGCGGTGGTGAACTTGACCATGTCTTCGGCCTGGCTCACGTCGTCCAGGCCGATCGGGGTAATCAGCATGCCACCTGTGGCGCGGTCGAGGATGGTGTTGAGCAGCACCGGGCGCAGCGTGCCCTGGCACAGCTCGTCAAGGATTTCGCCTACGCGAAAACGCAGGAACGACTTGTACTCCAATGCCTGCACCGGCCATTGGGCAACGGCCTGCACGAACGCTTCGACGGTTTCCCGGGCAAAGGTCAGTTCAAGCAGGCGCGGCGACTGTTTCGAGGGGGCGATGGTGTAGCCCTGCGGTTCGAGCGGCAGTGGCATGACAAGTTCGTCGATCTGCGTAAAGGCGTTCATGGCAGTGTCCTGGCTAAAAAAGTTGGTGGCGCCGTCCGGTCATGACCTGGATCAGTGCGGGCGAGGTAAAAATATCGCCACTAACTAAAAATGTCTACATTTTTATGTTTCAGCGACACTAACCGCGTTTGTCCATTGTTTTTCGTCGGCAGAGGGTTTCGGTATGATCGGCAAAACGTTTTGAGGAACAGGATCTTGGAAGCGCTCGCCCCCCGACAAAACTCAGCATTCAGCGGGTATGAGAGGCTCAAGAAGGACATCATCCGCGGGGTGTTCAAGCCCGGTGAAAAGCTATTGATGAGCGCCCTCAAGGAACGCTACGACCTGGGTGTGGGCCCGCTGCGCGAAGCACTGTCGCAACTGGTGGCCGAGCACCTGGTCAACGCGATCAGCCAGAAAGGCTACCGGGTAGCGCCCATGTCGCTGGATGAGATGAACGACATCTACGACGCCCGCGCCAACCTGGAAGCGATGATCATTGCCTTGGCCATCGAGCGCGGCGACGACGCCTGGGAGGCGTCGGTGCTGGCCCACTCGCATACCTTGGCCAAGGTGGTGGAAGTGAAAACCCGCGAGCAGCGGCTGGATGTGTGGGACGAGCGGCACAAGGCGTTCCATACTGCCATTGCCTCGGGCTGCGGCTCCAAGCACCTGCTGCAGGCACGCACCTACCTGTTCGACCAGGCCGAGCGCTACCGCCACCTGTGGCTGACGCAGACGGTGTTTTCCGAACAGGCGCTGGCGCTCAAGCGCCAGGAGCATGCGGCACTGGTCGAGGTGATCCTCGCCCGGGATGCCAAAACTGCCAGCGCCATGATGCGCTCGCACCTGATGACACCGGTACCGATCATTGCGCAGATCATGCATGCCGAAGGCATCGGTGCCCGCTAGATGAATTTTTCTTAAATCGCCGGTTGTCTATTCTTTGGCACAATCAGATCTCCATTAGATGCCCAGGAACCAGCATGCCTCGCGTACTGACCATCGAAGACGACGCCGTCACCGGCCAGGAAATCGTCGCCGAACTTACCAGCCACGGCCTGGAAGTGGATTGGGCCGACAATGGCCGTGAAGGCCTGGCCAAAGCCATTGCGGGCGGCTACGACCTGATCACCCTGGACCGCATGCTGCCCGAGGTCGACGGCCTGACCATCGTCACCACCCTGCGCAACCTCAAGATCGCTACGCCGATCCTGATGATCAGCGCCCTCTCCGACGTCGATGAGCGGGTGCGCGGCCTGCGTGCTGGCGGGGACGACTACCTGACCAAGCCGTTCGCCTCCGACGAAATGGCTGCGCGAGTCGAGGTACTGCTGCGCCGTAACAGCGTCCCCATGACCCAGACCCGCTTGCAGGTTGCCGATCTGCAGCTGGACCTGATCAGCCACGAAGCGCGCCGCGGTGACAACACCCTCAACCTGTTGCCCACCGAATACAAGCTGCTGGAGTACCTGATGCGCCACAGCGGCCAGGTGATCACGCGGATGATGATTTTCGAGGAGGTCTGGGGCTATCACTTCGACCCGGGCACCAACCTGATCGACGTGCACATTGGCCGCCTGCGCAAAAAGATCGACTCACCCGGCCAGTCGCCGCTGATCCGTACGGTACGGGGCTCCGGCTATGCCATTGCTGAACCCGTCTAAAGGCTGGAGCTCTTCGACCAGCCGCCTGCTGGCGCTGTACAGCTTTCTGTTCGTGGCCTGGAGCAGCATCCTCATGGGGGTGCTGTACTTCGAGGTATCCAGCTACCTGAACAAACTCACCCGTCACTCCATGCTGCAACGCCAGCACCTGTTCGCCCACATGAGCGGCAAGCAACTGGACGACGCCCTGATTGCCAGCCAGGCCTTCGAGGAGCGCAGCTTTGACGCCTACGGCCTGTTCGATAGCCAGCTCAACCCGATTGGCGGCACCGTGCGGGCCTTGCCCCCAGAGCTCAGACTGGACGGCAAGATCCATGAATTGGAACGCTGCCTGGATGCCGACGACCCACGCATGCCCCGCGACAGCTGCGACGCGGTGGCAATCAAGGTACAGGATGGCCGGTGGCTGGTGCTGGTGCGTGACAATGGCTCGTTGTTCGTGGTTACCCGGATCATCCTGCACGCCCTGCTCTGGGGCATCTCGCTGACCCTGATCCCGGGTTTTGCCGGTTGGTACCTGCTACGGCGCAGGCCGCTCAAGCGTATACGGGCGATCCAGGCCCAGGCCGAACTGATCGTCGCCGGCGACCTGACCCACCGCCTGCCACTGTCGGCCCGCCGCGACGAACTGGACATGCTTGCGGCGATCGTCAATGCCATGCTCGACCGTATCGAACGGCTGATGCATGAGGTCAAGGGTGTATGCGACAACATTGCCCATGACCTGCGCACACCGCTGACCCGTCTGCGCGCCCAGCTGTACCGTATTCGCCAGCAAAGCGACGTGGATTCTGCGCAAGCCGAAGCGCTGGACCAGGCCATCGGCGAAACCGACACCTTGATGGCGCGCTTTCGCGGGTTGTTACGCATCAGCGAGCTGGAAGACCGCCAGCGCCGCGCCGGCTTCGTCCAGCTTGACCCGCATGAACTGCTGGTAGAACTGCACGATTTTTACCTGCCATTGGCCGAAGATGGCGGCATTCATCTGCAATTGCACCAACCTGCGCAGCTACCGGCACTGCACGGCGATCGCGAGCTTCTGTTCGAGGCGTTGGCGAATCTGGTGGGCAACGCGATCAAGTTTACGCCCGAGGGTGGTCGGGTGCGCATAAGCGCCACGCTGGATGACAACGGCGTGCACATGGCGATCGAGGATAGCGGGCCAGGTATTCCCGAAGAAGAGCGGACGGCCGTACTGAAACGGTTCTATCGCAGCGATGAAGGCCACCGCCATGCCGGCTTCGGGCTGGGGTTGTCGATCGTGGCGGCAATCGTCGACCTGCATGGGTTCGGGCTGGAGATTGGCGAAAGCGAATTGGGTGGGGCCAGGCTGGTATTGCACTGCCCGCTTGCGGGCCTAGCGAAGTAAAAGC
>NZ_BCBP01000061.1:0-44522 GCF_001753955.1 Pseudomonas sp. NBRC 111139 | reverse complement strand
CGGCCGGATTCGGTGGTCGTCGACCTGAAGGACACCACCTACCTCGACAGCTCCGCGCTGGGCATGCTGCTGTTGCTGCGCGACCACGCGGGCGGCGACGAGTCGGATGTGCGGGTAGTGCATGCCAGCTCCGACGTGCGCAAGATTCTCGCTATCTCCAATTTCGAAAAACTCTTCGATATCAGTTGAGCGCCGACATGCCGGCCGAACAGGCGTTGACCGTGCTGGTCGCCGAAGACAGTGCTGTCGATCGCCTTCTGCTTGCGCAGATCGTGCGCCGCCAGGGGCATCAGGTATTCACTGCGGAGAACGGCGAGCAGGCGGTAGCGCTGTACCTCGAGCGGCGCCCGCAACTGGTGCTGCTGGACGCCTTGATGCCGGTCATGGATGGCTTCGAGGCGGCGCGGCAGATCAAGGCATTGGCTGGCGAGGCGCTGGTGCCGATCATTTTCCTGACGTCGCTGAATGAAGAAGAAGGCCTGGTGCGTTGCCTGGAGGCGGGGGGCGATGATTTCATGGCCAAGCCCTACAGTGCGGTGATCCTCGCTGCCAAGATTCGCGCCATGGACCGTCTGCGTCGCTTGCAGGCAACGGTACTGGAACAGCGTGACCAGATCACCCGGCATCACCATCACCTGCTTAACGAGCAGCGGGTCGCCAAGGCGGTGTTCGACAAGGTGGCCCACTCGGGTTGCCTTTCTGCACCCAACATTCGCTACCTGCAATCGCCTTACGCGCTGTTCAATGGCGACCTGATGCTGGCGGCATTTACCCCGGCCGGCGACATGCGTGTGCTGCTTGGCGATTTCACCGGTCATGGCCTGCCGGCGGCGGTCGGCGCCATGCCGATGGCTGAGGTGTTCTACGGCATGACCGCCAAGGGCTACGGCATGGCGCAGATCCTGCGCGAGATGAATGCCAAGCTCAAGCGCATCCTGCCGGTGGACATGTTCTGCTGTGCGCTGCTGCTCAACCTCAGCATGCAGCGCGGCTCGGTGGAGGTGTGGAATGGCGGTATGCCCGATGGTTATCGCCTGTCGGTGGATGGCCAAGTGCTGTCTGCACTGAGTTCGCGGCACCTGCCGCTGGGCATTCTGGCCGCTGAGCGCTTCGATGACAGCACAGAGGTGTTGCCGCTGGCACCGGGCGAGCGCCTGTTGCTGCTGTCAGACGGTGTGCTCGATACCGCCGACGACCAGGAGCGCCTGTTTGGCGTACAGCGCCTGCGAGCGGTGCTGGCCGACAACCACGACCCCGTGCAGTTGTTCGATGAGCTGATGCTGGCCCTGGAGCGTTTTGGTGGGCAGCCACGCGATGACATCAGCTTGTGCGACATTCGCATGTTCACTGCCGAGGAGCGGGTGCCGGCACCGATGATCTACTCTGATAGTGGCCGCTCCAGCCCGCTGGACTGGTCGCTGAGCTTCGAAGTGCGGGGCGAAAGCCTCAAGCGCTTCAACCCTGTGCCTTACCTGGTGCAGTTGTTGCAAGAAATTCATGGCCTGCGCGCGCGTACCGGCAACTTGCACAGTGTGCTTAGCGAGTTGTATGCCAATGCGCTTGAGCATGGTGTGCTGGGCCTGGACTCACAGCTCAAGCGCGATGTGCAGGGCTTTACCGACTATTACCAGGAGCGCGCCCGGCGCCTGGGCTCGCTGACCGAAGGCTTTGTAAGCATCGATTTCAAGGTTGAACCGCATGGCGGCGGTGGGCGTCTGATGATCGAGGTGCGCGACAGCGGTGCCGGCTTCGACGTGCAGCAAGTGCTTGCGCGGCCTTCGCTGGATCAGGGGCTGAGCGGTCGCGGTCTGAATCTGGTGCGGCAGTTGGCCAGTGACGCGCGCTGGAGTGAGGGCGGGCGTTGCGCGCATGTGGAGTTCGTATGGTGAGCCACGGGTTGGCTCGGGCATAATCTGGCTTGATCAAGGAGTGAACAAGTGACTGACATGCATATTGACCACAAGGTACTCAGTGACCTGCGTGAGGTCATGGAAGATGGCTACCTGCAGTTGGTGCAGACTTTTCTCGACGACTCAGAGCGGCGTCTTGGCCAGCTGCACGCGGCCAAAAGCGCCGAGGAGCTTGGCGCGGCAGCCCACAGTTTCAAGGGCAGCAGCAGCAACATGGGCGCGGTGGCCTTGGCCAGCCTGTGCCAGCAGCTCGAAGAGCGCGCACGGCGGCCTCCGTTATATGGAATTGAAGACTTGATCAGCCGCATCGACATGGAATTCGTCGTGGTGCAGCACTTTTACCGTGGTGAGCAGCAACGTATTTCCGCAGGCTGATACGCGAGTTGGCGCGAGTCTTGCCTGTCTCTGCACCGATGATTTTTGATTCTGGCGCGGAGACCGCTCGATGCCTGTCGCACCCAACCCTTTGTTGCAAGCCAATGCCATTGCCAAGACCTCGCGTTCGGCCACCGTGCAGGCGGACAAGCCGCTGCAGGCGCTGGGCGACAAGGGCGATGCCTTTGGCCAGGTGATGGCCAAGCAGGGCCGCGACAAGGTTACCGGGCAGGACGACAAGGTCGCTCAAGCCAAGCCCAAGGACAAACCTGATGCGGCAGCCGGCGGCAAGAAAGACCCGGCTGGCAAAGCTGCAGTTGCCGATGACGGCAACAAGTTGCCAGAAGAGGATTCGGCCCAGGCCGATACGGGTGTGCGTGATGCCAGCCTGGTGGCCGGTCAGGTCACTGATGCCCAGCCCGGCGCGCAATTGATCCAGGCTCAGGCCGAGGCGGTGGCGCCAGTGCTGCAGGCGGCCACGGCGCAAACCCAGGTCGCCGCGGCACTGCCTGAAGAGCCGTCCGCCGAGGAGGCCTTCGATCCGGATGCTGACCCCCTGGCCAACCTGCCAACCCTGCGCCTCGCGCTGGAGCACAGTGCCCAGGCCAAGGGTGGCACCTCGGCACATGCCCTCGATGCTGCCCAGGCTCAGGGCGAGGAAGGGCAGGCGGCCGTCAATACCTTGGCGAATTTGGTCGAGAATACCGATGGCGAAAGCGCCGAATCCGGTGACAAGGCCTTTGGCAGCTTGCTTGAGGACGGCCTGAAAGACACCAAGAGTGCCAGCAGCGACACCCGCATCGATGATTTTGCCAACCGCCTGGCCAACCTGACCCAGGCGGCCACGGCCAAGACCGCCAATGCCGTGCCGGCCAATGCGAACCCGCTGCATCAGCCATTGCCAATGAATCAGAACGCTTGGGCCGAAGGCCTGGTCAACCGGGTCATGTACCTGTCCAGCCAGAACCTCAAGTCGGCTGATATCCAACTGGAGCCGGCAGAACTCGGTCGCCTCGACATTCGCGTCAATGTTGCGGCGGACCAGGCCACCCAGGTCACCTTCATCAGCGGCCACGCCGGCGTGCGTGACGCCCTCGATAGCCAGGTGCATCGCCTGCGCGAACTGTTTGCCCAGCAGGGGTTGGCGCAGCCGGATGTCAACGTGGCTGACCAGTCGCGCGGGCAGCAACAACAGCAGGGGCAGGCGCAGGGCAGCAACCTTTCCGGGGTGGCGGCGCGCCGGGCCGAGCAGGGTGGGGTCGAGGCGGTCGATAGCGCCCGGCCTTTGGAGCAGCAGGTGGTTGTCGGCGACAGTGCGGTCGATTACTACGCCTGATAACGGTTGGTCTGGGCTGGCTTCTTCGCGGGCGAGCCCGCTCCCACAGGCATTTCGTTGATTTCGAACCCTGTGCGGTAGCTGTGGGAGCGGGCGTGGCCGCGAAGCAGCCAGCACCGCAAAACCTGCTGGAATCCATCCCCTGCAAAATCTGGCATAACACTTGCTCAAGCCAAGCCATCCTCCCTTGAACCCCCCGATGGACGACGGATTATTGGCATGGCGAAGAGCGAAGCAGTCAAAGACCCCGCCACTAAAGGCAAACTCAAGCTGATCCTGCTGGCCGTCGTAGGCCTGCTGCTGGCGATCGGCCTTTCGGTGGGCGCTACCTGGTTCATCATGCACAAGAGCGAGCCCGCTCCGGCCGCCGAAGCCGCGGCCGGCAACGTCAAGCCAGCGGCGATCTACGAGGCGCTGACCCCGGCCTTCGTGGTCAACTTCAACCAGAACGGCCGCCAGCGCTACATGCAGCTGAGCATCACCCTGCAGGCGCGTAACCAGGCCGACCTGGATGCCCTCAAGGTGCACATGCCGGTGATCCGCAACAACCTGGTGATGATGTTCTCCGGGCAAGGGTTCGACACCCTCGCCAGCAGCCCGGTAGGGCAGGAGATGCTGCGTCAGAAGGCCACCGCGGTGGTCCAGGAAGTGGCGCAGAAGGAAGTCGGCAAGCCGGTCATCGACCAGTTGCTGTTCACCAATTTCGTATTGCAGTAGGAGTCCGCAATGGCCGTACAGGACCTGCTGTCCCAGGATGAAATCGATGCCCTGTTGCACGGTGTCGACGACGGGCTGGTGCAGACCGAGAGTGCATCCGAGCCTGGCAGTATCAAAAGCTACGACCTGACCAGTCAGGACCGTATCGTGCGGGGTCGCATGCCGACCCTGGAAATGATCAACGAGCGCTTCGCCCGCTACACCCGTATCAGCATGTTCAACCTGCTACGCCGCTCCGCAGACGTGGCCGTGGGGGGCGTGCAGGTCATGAAGTTCGGCGAATACGTGCACTCGCTGTACGTGCCCACCAGCCTCAACCTGGTCAAGATCAAGCCGCTGCGCGGCACTTCGCTGTTCATCCTCGACGCCAAGCTGGTGTTCAAGCTGGTGGACAACTTTTTTGGCGGCGATGGCCGCCACGCCAAGATCGAAGGGCGTGAGTTCACCCCGACCGAACTGCGTGTGGTGCGCATGGTGCTGGACCAGTGTTTCGTCGACCTCAAGGAAGCCTGGCAGGCGATCATGCCGGTCAGCTTCGAGTACATGAACTCCGAGGTCAACCCGGCCATGGCCAACATTGTCGGCCCCAGCGAGGCGGTGGTGGTGTCCACCTTCCACATCGAACTGGACGGCGGCGGCGGCGATCTGCACGTGACCATGCCGTACTCGATGATCGAGCCGGTGCGGGAAATGCTCGACGCCGGTTTCCAGTCGGACCTGGACGACCAGGACGAGCGCTGGGTCAAGGCCCTGCGCGAGGACGTGCTGGACGTGGCCGTGCCAATGACCGCCACGGTCGCCCGACGCCAGCTGAAGCTGCGCGACATCCTGCACATGCAGCCGGGTGACGTGATCCCGGTGGAGCTGCCCGAGCACCTGGTGCTGCGCGCTAACGGGGTGCCAGCGTTCAAGGCGCGGCTGGGCTCGCACAAGGGCAACCTGGCCCTGCAGATCATTGACCCGATCGAACGCCGCTGACGGTGTGCCGGTCGCTTACAACGAATTGAATGCCTGTCGAGGAAATCATGGCTAACGAAAACGAGATCACCTCCCCAGAGGACCAGGCACTGGCCGATGAGTGGGCCGCAGCGTTGGAGGAAACCGGTTCTGCCGGCCAGGCCGACATCGATGCACTGCTGGGCGGGGACACCGGCAGCAGCGGCCCGGGCCGCCTGCCGATGGAAGAATT
Source organism: Pseudomonas sp. NBRC 111139 (assembly GCF_001753955.1). Classification (NCBI taxonomy): domain Bacteria; kingdom Pseudomonadati; phylum Pseudomonadota; class Gammaproteobacteria; order Pseudomonadales; family Pseudomonadaceae; genus Pseudomonas; species Pseudomonas sp. NBRC 111139. The sequence continues at coordinate 38,995 of NZ_BCBP01000061.1, read as the reverse complement.
CGCCAGCTCGCCGAAGCCGAACGAAAATGTCAGCCTCGAAGGCCCTAACCTGGACGTGATCCTGGATATCCCGGTGAACATTTCCATGGAAGTGGGCAGCACCGAGATCAACATCCGCAACCTGCTGCAGCTCAACCAGGGCTCGGTGATCGAGCTCGACCGCCTGGCCGGGGAGCCGCTCGACGTGCTGGTCAACGGTACGCTGATCGCCCATGGCGAAGTGGTCGTGGTCAACGAAAAGTTCGGCATCCGCCTGACCGACGTGATCAGCCCCAGCGAACGTATCAAGAAGCTGCGCTGAGTGAAGGGCACGATGCGCGCCATCGCCGTGGCAGCGGTGCTGTTCGCCAGCCACGCCTGCCTGGCTGCGGCCACGCCAGCGGCCACCCCGGCGGCTCAACCTGGCAGTCTCGGCGGGCAGCTGGCGCAGATGGTCTTGGGCCTGCTGCTGGTGGTGGGCCTGATCTTCTTCCTGGCCTGGCTGCTGCGGCGCCTGCAGAGCACCGCTGTGAAGGGTGGGCAGGTGATCGAGATTGTCGGCAGCCGTGCCATCGGCCCGCGTGACCGCCTGCTGCTGGTGCAGGTGGGCAAGGAGCAGATCCTGATAGGCCATACCCCCGGCACCATCGAGGCCCTGCACGTACTGGCCGAACCCGTGGAAGTGCCGGCAAGCGTCCGTCAGGCGACGCCGGAGTTTGCCCAGCGGCTGATGGAGCTGATGGGCAAGGACCCTAAGGACAACAAGTGATGAGCGGCGCGCTGCGTACGTTGTTGACTCTGGCGCTGCTGCTGGCTGCGCCGCTGGCCCTGGCCGCCGACCCGCTGTCGATCCCGGCCATCACCCTGTCCAACACCCCGGACGGGCAACAGGAATATTCGGTCAGCCTGCAAATCCTGCTGATCATGACCGCGCTGAGCTTCATCCCGGCGTTCGTCATTCTGATGACCAGCTTTACTCGCATCATCATCGTGTTTTCGATTTTGCGCCAGGCCCTGGGCCTGCAGCAGACGCCGTCGAACCAGCTGTTGACCGGCATGGCGCTGTTCCTGACCATGTTCATCATGGCGCCGGTGTTCGATCGGGTGAACCAGGACGCGCTGCAGCCGTACCTGAAGGAGCAGATGACTGCCCAGCAGGCGATCGACAAGGCCCAGGGCCCGCTCAAGGACTTCATGCTGGCGCAAACCCGGCAGAGCGACCTTGACTTGTTCATGCGCCTGTCCAAGCGCACCGACATCGCCGGCCCCGACCAGGTGCCGCTGACGATCCTGGTGCCGGCATTCGTCACGTCGGAGCTCAAGACCGCGTTCCAGATCGGGTTCATGATCTTCATCCCGTTCCTGATCATCGACATGGTGGTGGCCAGTGTGCTGATGGCCATGGGTATGATGATGCTGTCGCCGCTGATCATCTCGCTGCCCTTCAAGATCATGCTGTTCGTGCTGGTCGACGGCTGGGCGCTGATCATGGGCACCCTGGCCAGCAGTTTCGGCGGCGTCTGACGCCGTCAAGGAGAGCCGCCGATGACACCTGAAGTAGCTGTCGACCTGTTCCGTGATGCCCTGTGGCTGACAACCTTGATGGTTGCCGTGCTGGTGGTGCCGAGCCTGTTGGTGGGCCTGGTGGTGGCGATGTTCCAGGCGGCCACGCAGATCAACGAACAGACCCTGAGCTTTCTGCCGCGCCTGCTGGTGATGCTGATCACGCTGATCATTGCCGGGCCGTGGCTGGTGCAGAAATTCATGGAGTACATCACCACGCTCTACACCAACATCCCGCAGCTCATAGGTTGATGCGGCGATGCTGGAACTGACCGACACGCAGATCGGCACCTGGGTCGCCACCTTCATCCTGCCGTTGTTCAGGGTGACCGCGGTGCTGATGACCATGCCGATTTTCGGTACCCGCATGTTGCCGGCGCGGGTGCGCTTGTACGTGTCCGTGGCCATCACCGTGGTAATCGTGCCGGCACTGCCGCCACTGCCTGAATTCGACCCGCTGAGCCTGCGCGGTTTGCTGCTGTGCGCCGAGCAGATCATCGTTGGCGCACTGTTTGGCCTGGCCTTGCAGTTGTTGTTCCAGGCTTTCGTGATTGCCGGGCAGATTGTTGCGGTGCAGATGGGCATGGCCTTCGCCTCGATGGTTGACCCCGCCAACGGGGTCAACGTCACGGTAATCAGCCAGTTCATGACCATGCTGGTGAGTGTGTTGTTCCTGTTGATGAACGGCCACCTGGTGGTGTTCGAGGTGCTGACCGAAAGTTTTACCACCTTGCCGGTGGGGAGTGCGCTGGTGGTCAACCACTTCTGGGAGCTGGCCGGGCGCATGGGCTGGGTGTTCGGTGCCGGCCTGCTGTTGATTCTGCCGGTGATTGCCGCGCTGCTGGTGGTGAACATCGCCTTTGGCGTAATGACCCGCGCAGCGCCACAGCTGAATATTTTCTCCATCGGCTTCCCGCTGACCTTGGTCATGGGCATGTTCGTCTTCTGGGTGGGCCTGGCCGATATACTGTCTCACTATCAGGCATTGGCCAGTGAAACGCTGCAGTGGCTGCGTGAGCTGGCGAGGGCGCGCTGAACATGGCAGAAAGCGAGAGCGGTCAGGACAAGACAGAAGACCCCACCGAAAAGCGCAAGCGCGACGCCCGTGAGAAGGGCGAGGTCGCGCGCTCCAAGGAGCTGAACACGGTGGCGGTGACCCTGGCGGGCGCTGGTGGCCTGCTGGCATTCGGTGGTCACTTGGCCGAAACATTGCTGGCGTTGATGCGCATGAACTTCAGTTTGACCCGCGACATCATCGTCGATGAACGGGCCATGGGGGCCTTTCTGCTGGCCTCGGGCAAGATGGCTATCTGGGCGGTGCAGCCGGTGTTGATCCTGCTGTTCGTGATTTCCTTCGTGGCGCCCATCGCGCTTAGCGGCTTCTTGTTCTCGGGCAGCTTGCTGCAGCCCAAGTTCAGCCGCATGAACCCGCTGTCGGGGATCAAGCGCATGTTCTCGATGCAGGCCTTGACTGAATTGCTCAAGGCGCTGGCCAAGTTTTTCGTGATTCTGGTGGTGGCGGTGGTGGTGCTCTCCGGTGACCGCCAGGCCTTGCTGTCGATTGCCAATGAGCCGCTGGAGCAGGCGATCATCCATAGCTTGCAGGTGGTGGGCTGGAGTGCCTTGTGGATGTCGGCCGGGCTGTTGCTGATTGCCGCGGCAGATGTGCCGTTCCAGCTGTACCAGACGCACAAGAAAATGAAGATGACCAAGCAGGAAGTGCGCGACGAGTACAAGGACAGCGAGGGCAAGCCCGAGGTCGAGCAACGTATTCGCCAACTGCAGCGCGAGGTGTCGCAGCGGCGCATGATGGCGGCGGTACCGGATGCAGATGTGATCATCACCAACCCGACGCATTATGCGGTGGCGTTGCAATACGACCCGGAGAAAGGCGGTGCGGCGCCGTTGCTGCTGGCCAAGGGTAGCGATTTCATGGCGTTGAAGATTCGTGAAATTGGCGTGGAGCACAACATCCAGATCCTCGAGTCGCCGGCGCTGGCGCGGGCGATCTATTACTCCACCGAACTTGAGCAGGAGATCCCGGCGGGGCTGTACCTGGCGGTGGCGCAGGTGCTGGCGTATGTGTTCCAGATTCGCCAATACCGATCCGGCAAGGGCAAGCGCCCAGAGCCGCTGAAGGACGACCTGCCGATCCCACCGGACCTGCGCCGCGACAGTTGACCTTGTGTCACGGCTTCTGGCTCTTTCGCGGGTGAACCCGCTCCTACACCCGATCGGGGATGGACACACATCGGTGATTGGGCGCAGGCCGTCGTGTAGGAACGGGTTCACCAGCGAAAGGGCCGGCACCGGCAACATAAATCTCCCTTCGAGCAAAGTTGAAAGGCTTCTTGCAAAGCCACGCCCAGGCGCCCCCTGGGCGTCAAAGTTTTGCATCAAGAGGACTCGCGGTGGATCGCACTCAGTTAATCAGCAACGCCCGCAACAACCTGGCCGGGGCGACCTGGGGGTGCCGCTGTTGCTGCTGGTGATGTTGGCAATGATGATGTTGCCAATACCGCCGTTCCTGCTCGACGTGTTCTTCACGTTCAACATCGCCCTGTCGATCGTGGTGCTGCTGGTGTGTGTATACGCCCTGCGTCCGCTCGACTTTGCGGCGTTCCCGACCATTCTGCTTTCCGATTCCGCCGGATTTGCGGCGTGACAGTTGAAAGTTTCTTGACCGTTTCTGGGATTGCTCAAGATCGAGCGCCGTTTGAGCGGCGCTTAATCTCAATTGGGTGATCAATAAATTACCATCCGAAAAACACCAACGACATCCAATAGCCTGATGGTACGAATTATACTTGTTGTTCGGTCAGCAGTATTGGCTAGGATCCAAGTTGTTTAAGATAAGTACCAGTTTGTCAAACTCGATACCATGTTGCTGGCATGCTTTCGGAAAAAGACTATGGTTTGTAAGCCCGGGAAGGGTGTTAAGCTCAATAAGGTACGGCTCTGTGTTGTGGACGATGAAGTCTGCTCTAAAGTAATCAAGCTCAAGTGCCTCAGCGATAGCAGAGCAGTAGTTGGTGACTAGTTGATGGGTGCTCCTGTCTAGGATGGTGAGGGTGGCATTCGTCTTGGTGGATATGAATTTCGCATAATAAGAGAAGAAATCACTCTCGAATTCAACTGTATAGATGGGTAGCGTGGATTTTTTTAAATAGCATACGGATAACTCGGGCCCACTTATAAATTCTTCTATTAGAATTCCAGTGTGAAATTTTGCTGCTGCGTTTATAGCAGGCTGGAGGTCAGCTTTGAGGTCGCGGACCAGGGACACACCGAAGCTACATCCTTCACGATTAGGTTTGACGATGCAGGGTGTTCCTAGACGTTCACTGATTTCTTCAGAACAAACGTCATCACCGTTTTTCGAGTAAAGATAGTTTGCGACATTTATTCCAAGTCCTCTTGCAATATGCTTCGTTAGAAGCTTGTCCATGCAGATTGCGCTGGCCTGAGGAGAAGGGCCATTATATGGGATCCCTAGTCCTTCTAAATATGCTTGTGCCATCCCGTTTTCACCGAAACCGCCATGAAGCGCCAAAAAGACTCTGGTGAATTTAGCGAGGTCCAGACTAAGCAGTTCTCTATAGTCCGAAATGGTGAAAATCTCATGGCTGATTTGGAGGGTTTTCAACGATTGTGAGACAGCTTCGGAAGTTTGAAGGGAGACCTCCCGCTCTGAGGAGTTTCCACCCGTTATAATTGCAATATTTTCAATCATTTCATTCGCCCCTATGATTTAAGTGGATAAGCTGGAGCACCTTTTGTGAAAGCGATTCTGCACCTGCTCGAACGGTTTTGATGTCCATGTCGCTGGTAAAGGATAAGCGGATCGCACTGTTGGCCCTCCTTGCGTTGTGCCCAATCCCAGTGATGACGTAAGAGGGGGAAAGATTGTTAGAGTTGCAGGCTGATCCGGAAGAGATGCAGACGTTTCTCAAGCAACTAATCAAGGTTTCTGAGCGCATCCCAAGAATGGAAATATTCAAGATGTGAGGGGTCGAAACAGCGTCTGGAGAATTAATTAGGAACGCGATGTCATGCCTGTTTAGTGTTTCAAGGATTGCATTTCTCAGTTGTTTCGCAGCGGACCATGAGGCAGGGTAATCCTTGTTCTTTAGTCGACGTGCCGCAGCGCCGAATCCGGCGATCAGTTGAGTGGGAAGTGTGCCGCTACGGAGTGAAGATTGACCGCCGCCAAATGTGAGAGGACGCAAACGAGAAAAGCTGGAGGAAGAAACATAGAGGGCGCCGATGCCCTTTGGCCCTTCGATTTTATGGGCTGAAATCGAAGCGCAATCTACGCCAAGTTTTTTGACGTTGATAGGTAGCTTGCCCAAGGCTTGAGCGGCATCGATATGGAAAAGTGCATTTGAATTTTCTAATGCCTTTTTGATTTCTGGAAGGTTTTGAAATGTGCCTATTTCGGAATTCACATAAGAAATAGAGAGCAGTGATGTGTTTTCATCCAGTAGGCTGTTTAGATGCGTTAGATTGACTCGTCCATCTGAATCGATTTTCATTCGTCGAATCTCTATGTTGCGTTTTTCTAATTCTTCTGCGGCTAAAAGACTGGATTTATGGTCGATAGGGCATATAATTATATTGCTTCTTGCGTTGGTGGCGCTTCCAAGAATCGCAATGTTATTGCTTTCCGTGGCGCCAGATGTGAAAACTATTTCAGCCGGTGTGCAGCCTAGTAGCTCAGAAATATGTGAAGCACTTTCAAAGACAGCACTCCGTGCAAGACGGCCTAAAATGTGCGCAGAAGAGGGGTTTCCGTAGTTGATGTTGTTAAATTTTACCATTTCCTTTATGACTTCATCGGCGCACGGAGTAGTGGCTGCAGCATCTAGATAGATTACCGAGTCTGGTTGCATGGCTGGTCTCTCAAGTTCTATAGGTGACGACATGGATGCCTTTGCTGTATATTTCTTCGGTCGTGAGTTCCCCGCTCCCTCCCAGATCTGCCACCAATATGCTTACAGGATCGAACTCGTAAAGTGAGAGGGCGATCTCAACGCCTTTTCTAATTGGAGCATGGCATTCATTTGGGGCGAGGAGAATCAAAAGTCGAGCGCCTGCTCTGTAGGCTTCGGAAATCATTTCAGTTATTTCACCTGCGCAGCCGGTCATGCCGCAACTGACCAGTGGTAAAGGTGCGCCCGAAGAGTCAGTGAATGAAATCTCGGACATTTCTGGTTGCTCCGGAATACATCGTTTCTCGAGTTTTCCTTGCTTTACCAGTCGAGAAGCCTCATTTTGAAAGCGATTTTTCAACCATGTTTCGGGGAAGCAAAGCTTATGTCTGCGACTGGATGTAATATTTTTTGTAGTGACGATTGAGGATGAGTTAAGGTGCGCGAGGTAGCTTGTTGGAAGTTGCTTGAAGCGATTGTAAAATTCGGCCCTATAGTCATGAGTGATTTTTCCGCTTGGGACGTATTGCCAGTCGTTGATTAAAAGGAGTAGGTTCGCGCTTTTGTTATTCTTGGTTATGTGGTGTTCTGCGAGTTCTATAGCTAACATCCAGGAATAGGTGGGAAATATACCCACTCGCTCCCTGATTTGTGCTTTTAATGTAGGGTCTTCTATATCCTCAAAGACTCCTGGTGCAAGTCGATCGCTCTGTTTGTCATAAAATAGCATGAAGTGGCCGGCCATGATGTGAGCAGCATTTAAAGGCTCGGCATTCATGAAGTTGTAAATGCGACTTTTTAGCTCGTCTTCTGTGAATGCAAAGCTTTCATGTGTTGTTATTTTTTGCATGATTTATCCTTGCGGGTGATGTTGGGGCGGGGTTAATGAGTAAATGCGTTAGTAAGATCGCGAGTTAATTCTTCTGGATCTTCAAGTCCGAGGTATATCCTTGCGCACTCGCTGTTAATGCCTAGTCTTTTTGCTGAGGGCATGTCGTGAGTATCAATAAGACTGACGAGGCTTGTCGCGCCGCCCCATCCATAGCCAATCTTTATTAGGTTTAGTCGGTTTAGGCGGGATATCAGTTCGTCACGAGAGCATGAAAATTCAGCGGTGAAAAGGCTGTTGAATCCATATATCATCGAGTTTTGTAGGTGGAGCTCAGTGTTCTGGAGAATGGGATGTATCACCTGTTTTATAAGGGGCAGTGGCTTGAGGCTTCGAAGTACCTTGCGAGTCGTACTCATTTGGAATGATAGGCGAACGCCCAGCGTGCTAATTGATCGAATTGCTGCTGAGCAGGCGTGTGAGCTCACATGGTTGCCCGTTAGTGCGGAGGTGGTTTTAAGTTTTGTATACAATTTTTTTCGCTTAGTTATTAGTGCTCCGAGAGAGATGCCCTCTACAGCTCCGTGGTATTTGCTCATTGAAATCAAGCTAATGTCCGCGCCGTATGATAAGGGGTGGTGAAATACTGATGCTGCCCATGTGTTGTCGGCCACAATTAGCGCTGGGTGGTCGTGTCGTGATTCGACAATTGCACTAATATCCATGACCTCGTACGTGAATGCACCTGGGTTTTCAAATATGATTAGTTTTGTCTTCGGGGTTAGTTTGTTTTTTAGAGTCGCGGCTTCGCTAGGTGTGAAGTATTCAATTCTTACGCCAATACTTTCAAAGTGATTCAGTAGCCATCGTGTGGAGTAAACGATGGTATCTCCAGCAAGTACGTGATCACCTGGTTTCACGAATGTTGATAGCAACAGGTTGAAGGCGGACTGCCCGGAAGGTGTTAAGACTGCGAACTTGCCCTTCTCGATGTCGGCTACCCGCTGAGAAAGTTGGCGAGTCGTTGGTGTATCAACGCCGCCATAGTACAGGCCACTGAAAAGATCGTTGTCTATTTCTGCTAGACTTTCTTCATTGATGGGTGGCAGCTGATCAAAGGTGTCGACTAAATAGCTGGTGCACTCCATGGCTGGCGTTTGTGTGGATTGGATTCCTCCTGTGGGGAAGAGGCCAACCTGGGCCAGTTTGCTAAGCGTCATTTCAGGCATTGGTTGCCTCGAACTCATTGAGAAGATGGATTATTTCTTTAACTTCACCAACCTGAGGTGCATAGACATTGGGTAAGGGGTATTCGAGGGAGGCTTCACCGAATCTATGGAAATACTCCAGCAGTTCACCTTCGGGAGTGCCCCAGCGTAGGTAATTTTCATTCTCGCTTTCGCGGCAACTCCGCAGGGGGTGCTGGACTGCCCAGTTTGCACTTAAGGTAATAGGCTGTCCTGTGTCTCGCTTAAGCGTTATGAGGCCATTAAGCAAATTTCGGCGACTGGTATGCGCTTCACCCAAGCCAAAAAGTAATGCGCACCCACAATCGATATGATTTGCAGCCATAAAGTCCAGCGCTTGTAAGAATCGGTCTTTCCACGTTTGTTTATTGCCGTCAACGTCTTTACTCATGCCGCCAATTTCTTGTGGTTCAAGCGTTTCTAGCCCGATGAATATATACCTAAGGCCACATTTGGCTAGCCTTCTAATAACGTCCTTTTTTCTAAGGATCTGATCGATCGTGAATTGGCCTCCGAAAATGACTTCTAAAGGGGCTTTCTCAAGTAATTGACACAACTGTGTGATTGCGACTGGGCTACCGCTAAGGAATATCGAATCTTCGACGAATGCGCTTGCCCCCTTGTTGGGGTGATCTCGCATTACTGCGCTAACTGTCTCTTTGAGTTGATTGTAGAGTCGTCGTGGGGCGCCTTGAATTTCTTGAATGTTTCCGGCAATGCTGCGGCGTTCACTGCAAAAATTACAATCATAGATACACCCAGGCCCAGTATCGCTGAATATATGTGAGGTCATACGCCCCTGGAAAACATCAAATGAAGCGGTGACCCCAAATGTGCCGACCACTGAGGGTAATTCGTCGTGCTTCAGAGGTACGCCATCACTTACAAGTGTGTTATCGATGCGTGGGAAGTCAGCGATCCATCGCCCTTCAGTTTTCGTGTCCAGGTTTTCTGCAATGAACGTCGCTGGGCTTTGATGGCAGCGACTAAAAAGCTCTCCAATCTCTGCAATCAATTTTTCCGCCTCTCCGGAAATTATGACATCAAACAGTGGAGGGATTTCACGCTCTCTGATAAGGCGCCCCGGCGAGGCTCTATGGTGTTTGACGAGGGAGGGTAGTCTCTTTCTTTCGTCAGCAAGGTATATCGTTTCATTTATGTGCCGCCCACCCAGTATGATGAGTAATCTATCGCCGAACATTTTTCTAGCGACTTTTGCACATTTCACTGCGCCAGGCATGCAGAGCGTCATGGCGCCAATGAATAGAATGTTCGGGTGAGATGCTTGTATTAAATTTTCAAAGCGATGCATGTCATCCAGTGAGTACATGAGCAAAAAGTGCTCTCTCAACTTTTTGTCGAGTTGCCCCCAATTGCTGTTTGCCCAAGCACCTTTCCCTCGTTGTGCAAGGCTTGCCGCATAGCGGCATGCGTTAAATAGGCTGACAGGGTCAGTGCTGTTCAAAGCCCTGCCTGATTTGTAGCCGCTGATGCATTCCGGCGCAGAGACCGCGATCGCTCGAATCTGTAGATGAGGCGTGACGTCTTGGGGCTCGGACGACCGCTCGCCCAGGCTAGCCCCCTTAGTGATTTGCAAAGGCATGGTCTTCCTTTCCTGAATATCGGCAAATGCCGTTGTTATTTTTTTTGGATATTGGATACAGTAGCCAAAAGTACCCGAATGAGGTCTATCGAAATGAAACAAAATGTGATCGCACTGGTTTTTGGGGGGAGGAGTTCAGAGCATTCAGTGGCGCTCCGCTCCGCTGCTACAATCCACGCGGCGCTGATAGCTCTCGGTCACAGGGTGCACTGTGTGGGGATAGATCGTGAGGGCAACTGGAGGTATCAAGGAGAGCCGTGCCAGTTTCCAGGTGCGGTTGATCGGTCGGCTCCGTTGATTTCAATTCGTCCTGGCCATCGCTCGCTCTCATACACAACTCAAGAGAGCGGCACAGTGGAGATTGGGATCGATTTGCTTTTCCCGGCACTGCATGGCCGGTGGGGGGAGGATGGAACAATTCAAGGATTGGCAGCGATGTGCGGTTTGCCGTGTGTGGGCTCCGGGGTGCTAGGTTCGGCAATGGCCATGGATAAGGATGTCACAAAGAGAATGGTCCAGTCTGCCGGGCTTGTTGTGGGGCCTTGGCTGGCCATGAACTCCATGCGTCCTTGGGAGGAACTGGTTGAGTGCCTGGGTAGCAGCACGCTCTTCGTAAAGCCCGCCGCTTCGGGCTCATCGATTGGTGTATCGAGGGTCTCCAACACCTTGGAATATGCTGCGGCATTTGCTATTGCAGCACGAGAGGACACAAAGGTGCTGGTGGAGGCTGCTGTCTGTGGAAGAGAGATAGAGTGTGGTGTGCTCGAACTTGAGGAGGGTTTGATGGCCTCGGTGGTGGGTGAAATAATCAAAAAGGAAGGGCACGCCTATTACGATTATCAGGCGAAATACGATTCCAACAGTGTGACAGGTCTTCGTGTGCCAAGCTTGTTGCCACCTGACATTGTCGCGCGCATCCAGGCTTTATCTGTCCAGGCGTTTAGATGCCTTGAACTGAAGGGGTACGCCAGGGTGGATTTTTTCTTGACAGAAGAGGGTGAAATTATTCTCAATGAGATTAATACCTTACCCGGATTTACGAGTGCCAGTATGTACCCGAAGATGTTTGAGTGCTCCGGTTACCCCCCGCCGAAGTTGGTAGGAGCGCTAGTCGAATATGCGCTCTCATCGGCATCGAAAGAACGTTTATGACATGTCCTGCCGACGCCGTGTCTCAAGAAACGTAACGATTGCATCTCGTCCCTCGGCAAGGTGCTCGGCTAAAAATTGCTTGGCGGCTTCGCGATCACCCTTGGCGCAAGCGCTCAAAATGCTTTTATGATCCTGTTGCGATTTCTTGTGATAGTCGAGATTTGTCAACAAAAAACGAAGATGGCGATCCACCGAGTCATGAAGGGACTTAATCAATGCAAGTAATCTGGGGCGCTTTGCTTTTGAATAAAGAAAGTGATGGAACTTTTCATTGAGTTCGCTAAGGTGGTGCGGGTCGGTGGCATGCTCCATGGTAGATACGAGTTCGTACATCTGCGCCAGATCATTTTCTACGATGTTGTCAAAGCCAAAGTCCAAGGCGGTGCATTCTGCCATGATCCGCATATCATAGATCTCGACAATGTCTTCAATCGTCATGATCGCTACAGAGGCCCCTTTATGGACTTCGTAGGTAACAAGCCCTTCGGCCTCCAACTGCCTTATGGCGTCCCTTACCGGCATACGACTCAAACCGAATTTCGAGGCTAGCTCTTCTTGGCGCAAAGCCGTACCTTCGGCTATTGCGCCAGAAAGTATGCCTTCGCGTAGCGACTCGACCACATAATCCATCGCGGTTTTATGGCGATGTTTGTCAGGAACGATAAAGCTATCGAGAGAGTTCGCCACCATGTTCTCCGGGTCTAGCGATGTAGTCAAAAGCGCTGGCGAAGGTATCACAGACTCACTAGAGCTACCATCGAGCAGTTGGCATGATGTTCATGCCTTTGAGTAGTCATTGGCTCTCTACATCCGCATAGAAACCGTGAGCTTTTGCATGATCAAGTCGCTCAGATTTTTTTTGTCGTGGCGCCACCCTCTCTGTGGCTTTCCAAGAGCTTAAGCCTTGGGCCATTGCCGTAGAGGCGATTGGGCGGGAGGTCTCGTTTTTCTTGGTGATTGCCTGCTCATGAGCCACCCGTCAACGCGGTGGTACTCGCCCGGTTCATCTTTTCGTGTGGGTGTCTGCCAAAGTTGGAAGGCTTCTTGCAAAGCCACGCCCAGGCGCCCCCTGGGCGTCAAAGTTTTGCATCAAGAGGACTCGCGGTGGATCGCACTCAGTTAATCAGCAACGCCCGCAACAACCTGGCCGGGCTCGGCCGGGGCAACCTGGGTGTGCCGCTGTTACTGCTGGTGATGTTGGCAATGATGATGTTGCCGATACCGCCGTTCCTGCTCGACGTGTTCTTCACCTTCAACATCGCCCTGTCGATCGTTGTGCTGCTGGTCTGTGTATACGCCCTGCGCCCCCTCGACTTCGCCGCGTTCCCGACCATCCTGCTGGTGGCCACGTTGTTGCGCCTGGCCCTGAACGTGGCGTCTACCCGTGTGGTCATGCTGCATGGCCAGGAGGGCCACGGCGCTGCCGGTAAAGTGATCCAGGCCTTTGGTGAGGTGGTGATCGGCGGTAACTACGTGGTCGGTGCCGTGGTGTTCGCCATCCTCATGATCATCAACTTCGTGGTGGTGACCAAGGGCGCCGGGCGTATCTCGGAAGTGAGTGCGCGTTTCACCCTCGACGCCATGCCCGGCAAGCAGATGGCCATCGACGCCGACCTCAATGCCGGCCTGATCGACCAGGCCCAGGCCAAGCACCGCCGTGCCGAGGTGGCGCAGGAGGCCGAGTTCTACGGTTCGATGGACGGTGCCAGCAAGTTCGTGCGCGGCGACGCCATCGCCGGCTTGCTGATCCTGTTCATCAACCTGATCGGTGGCATGCTCATCGGCATGCTGCAGCACAATATGTCGTTCAGCGAGGCCGGCAAGGTCTATGCCCTGCTGACCATTGGTGACGGTTTGGTGGCGCAATTGCCATCACTGCTGCTGTCCACCGCCGCCGCGATCATGGTCACCCGTGCTTCAGGCTCTGAAGACATGGGCAAGCTGATCAATCGGCAGATGTTCGATTCGCCCAAGGCGCTGGCGGTGTCGGCGGGGCTGATGATCGTCATGGGCCTGGTGCCGGGCATGCCGCACATTGCCTTCCTCAGCCTCGGCCTGATGGCGGCCGGCGGCGCCTACCTGGTGTGGAAGAAACAGCAACAGGCCAAGGTCAAAGCCCAGCAAGAGGCGCAGCGTCAGCAGGACCTGCTGCCCTCGCCACAGCGCGCGCTGGAAACCAAGGAGCTGGGTTGGGACGACGTCACCCCCATCGACATGATCGGCCTGGAGGTCGGCTATCGTCTGATCCCGCTGGTCGATCGCAACCAGGGCGGCCAGTTGCTGGCGCGGATCAAGGGCGTGCGCAAGAAGCTGTCGCAGGACCTGGGCTTCCTGATGCCCACCGTGCACATTCGTGACAACCTCGACCTGCAGCCCAGCGCCTATCGCCTGACCCTGATGGGGGTGATTCTGGCCGAGGCGGAGATCTACCCGGACCGCGAACTGGCAATCAACCCTGGGCAGGTGTTTGGCACCCTCAACGGTATTGCCGCGCGCGACCCGGCGTTTGGCCTGGAAGCGGTGTGGATCGACGTCGGCCAGCGCTCACAGGCGCAGTCGCTGGGTTACACCGTGGTCGATGCCAGCACCGTGGTGGCCACCCACCTCAACCAGATTCTGCAGAAACACTGCCACGAGCTGATCGGCCACGAAGAGGTTCAGCAGTTGCTGCAGGTGCTGGCCAAGGCATCGCCTAAACTTGCAGAAGAGCTGGTGCCGGGTGTCATTTCCTTGTCGGGGCTGCTCAAGGTGCTGCAAGCCCTGTTGTCGGAACAGGTGCCAGTGCGCGATATTCGCAGTATTGCCGAGGCCATCGCGAACAACGCCGGCAAGAGTCAAGATACCGCCGCACTGGTGGCGGTGGTGCGCGTCGGATTGTGTCGCGCCATCGTGCAAAGCATTGTCGGCGTTGAGTCGGAGCTTCCAGTGATTACCCTGGAGCCAAGGTTGGAACAGATTTTGCTGAATAGTCTGCAAAGGGCCGGGCAGGGTCAGGAAGATGGTGTTCTTCTGGAGCCTAGCATGGCCGAGAAGCTGCAACGTTCGCTGATCGAGGCGGCCCAGCGCCAGGAAATGCAGGGTCAGCCGGCCATCCTGCTGGTCGCCGGCCCGATCCGCGCCATGTTGTCGCGTTTCGGTCGCCTGGCTGTACCGAATTTGCATGTTCTGGCGTATCAGGAAATACCGGACAACAAGCAAGTCACCATCGTTGCCACCGTGGGCCCTAACGGCTGAGGTAGGGGATAATGCAAGTTAAGCGATTTTTCGCCGCCGATATGCGTCAGGCCATGAAACTGGTCCGTGACGAGCTGGGCGCCGATGCCGCAATCATTGGCAACCGCCGCATTGCCGGTGGTGTCGAGCTGACGGCCGCGCTGGACTACAAGCTGTCCGCCCTGGCCCCGCGTGTGCCCAACGCCGAGCTGGAAGAAGAGCTGCGCAAGACCCACACGCGCATTGCCACTGCCCAGGCCGAGCTGGACCAGCGTCAGGACAGCAGCGACAACAACCGCCAATTGTTCGCCGGGCAATCTTTGACCGCTGCCGAACCGTTGATCGAGCCGCACGTCGATGCCCCTGAGGCCGCTGCCGCACCGGCTGCTGCGCCGGTTGACCCACGTCTGTTCGATGCCATGCGCTCGGAGCTGTCGGGCCTGCGCGAGCTGCTGGAAGTGCAACTCGGTTCGCTGGCCTGGAATCAGCTGCAGGGCAGCAAGCCGCAGCAGGCCAACCTTTGGCGCCGCCTGCAGCGCATCGGCCTGTCCGGGCCGATCGCCCGCGAGCTGCTGGACCTGACCGCCGAGATCGAGGAACCGCGCCAGGCCTGGCGCATGCTGCTGGCTCACTTGGCGCGGATGATCGAAGTGCCTGAAATCGAGCCGATCGAAGAGGGCGGGGTGATCGCCATGGTCGGCCCGGCGGGCATGGGCAAGACCACCACCCTGGCCAAGCTGGCCGCGCGCTACGTGCTCAAGTACGGCGCGCAGAACCTGGCGCTGGTGAGCATGGACAGCTTCCGTATCGGCGCCCAGGAGCAGCTCAAGACCCTGGGCCGCATCCTCAACGTGCCGGTGACTTACGTCGACCCGGGCCAGTCGCTGGCAGCAGCGCTGGAGCCACTGCTGCGCAAGCGCGTGGTGCTGATCGATACTGCCGGCCTGCAAGCCAGCGACCCTGCGCTGCGCATGCAACTGGAAACCTTGGCCGGGCGTGGCATTGCCGCGAAGAACTACCTGGTGCTGGCCACCACCAGCCAGAAGCAGGTGCTGACCGCCGCCTACCACAGCTACAAGCGCTGTGGCCTGGCCGGCTGCATCCTGACCAAACTCGATGAAACGGCAAGCCTTGGCGATGTGTTGAGCCTTGCCATCAGTCATGAACTGCCAGTGGCCTATCTTACCGATGGCCCACGCATTCCTGACGACCTGCACCTGCCAAGGGGCCACCAGTTGGTCACGCGGGCGGTGAATGTGCAGCAGCAGGACGAGCCCAGCGAAGAGGCCATGGCCGACATGTTCGCTGATCTCTATCACAACCCACGGCGAGCGGGTTGACCATGAAGCGTGTGCAAAGTCGCTATGCCAAGGGGCACGCAGAATTGCCCTACGTGTGGCCTGAGTCCCAGCGAGACAAGGTAAAGAACAGACATGGGTAGCATGCATCCCGTACAGGTGATCGCCGTGACCGGTGGCAAAGGTGGCGTCGGCAAGACTAACGTTTCAGTGAACTTGTCCCTGGCGCTGGCCGAGCTTGGCCGCAGGGTCATGCTGCTGGACGCCGACCTGGGCCTGGCCAATGTCGACGTGTTGCTGGGCCTTACCCCCAAACGTACCCTCGCCGATGTGATTGAAGGGCGTTGCGAGCTGCGTGACGTGATGCTGCAGGGCCCCGGCGGTGTGCGCATCGTACCGGCAGCCTCGGGCACCCAGAGCATGGTGCATCTGGCCCCGGCCCAGCATGCCGGGCTGATCCAGGCGTTCAGCGAGATCGGCGACAACCTCGATGTGTTGGTGATCGATACCGCTGCGGGTATCGGTGACTCGGTGGTCAGCTTCGTTCGCGCCGCCCAGAAAGTGCTGCTGGTGGTGTGTGATGAACCTACCTCGATTACCGACGCCTACGCGTTGATCAAGCTGCTCAATCGCGACTATGGCATGAACCGTTTCCGTGTGTTGGCCAACATGGCGCAGAGCCCGCAGGAAGGGCGCAACCTGTTTGCCAAGCTGACCAAGGTCACCGACCGCTTCCTTGACGTTGCCCTGCAGTACGTGGGTGCCGTGCCGTACGACGAGTGCGTGCGCAAGGCGGTGCAGAAGCAGCGTGCCGTCTACGAAGCCTTCCCTCGCTCCAAGTGTGCGCTGGCCTTCAAGGCGATTGCCCAGAAGGTCGACAGCTGGCCGCTGCCGGCCAATCCGCGCGGCCATCTGGAGTTCTTTGTCGAGCGCTTGGTGCAACCCACCAGCGCGGGACCCGTACTATGAACGCCAGCGGCTTCAAGATGTACAGCCGGGCGGCGAAGGACGCCCAGTACGAGCTGATCGAACGCTACGCCCCGCTGGTCAAGCGCATCGCGTACCACCTGTTGGCGCGCTTGCCGGCCAACGTACAAGTCGAGGACCTGATCCAGGCCGGCATGATCGGCCTGCTGGAAGTGGCCAACAAATACGACGCCAGCAAGGGCGCCAGCTTTGAGACCTACGCCGGCATCCGCATCCGCGGGGCCATGCTGGACGAAGTGCGCAAAGGCGATTGGGCACCGCGTTCGGTACACCGCAACACCCGTATGGTCAGTGATGCCATGCGTGCAGTTGAGGCCAGAACAGGCCGTGACGCTAAAGATCATGAAGTTGCTGCCGAACTCCAATTGAGTCTCGATGATTACTACGGGATCTTGAACGATACCCTGGGCAGCCGCCTGTTCAGCTTTGACGACCTGTTGCAGGACGGCGAGCACGAAGGGCTGCATGAGGATGGCGCCAGTGGCCAGGTCGAACCTGCGCGCGGCCTGGAGGAGGAGCGCTTCCAGGCTGCCCTGACCGAGGCCATCGCCAACCTGCCGGAGCGTGAGCGCCTGGTGCTGGCGCTGTACTACGACGAAGAGCTGAACCTCAAGGAAATCGGTGAGGTGCTGGGTGTCAGCGAGTCGCGGGTCAGCCAGTTGCACAGCCAATGTGCCGCGCGCCTGCGCAGCCGCCTGGGGGAATGGCGGGCGCGTTGAGCCCACTGTCGTTGCAGTCGTTTTCCACGTTGTACCGAATTGAATGAGTGCGTGCTCGGTAGGCCGAGCGCGTTTGAGACTGCTTGGAGGTCTAATTGGACAAGAACATGAAAATCCTCATCGTTGACGACTTTTCGACGATGCGGCGGATCATCAAGAACCTGTTGCGTGACCTGGGTTTCACCAACACCGACGAAGCCGATGACGGCACCACGGCGTTGCCGATGCTGGAAAACGGTCACTACGACTTCCTGGTGACCGACTGGAACATGCCGGGCATGTCCGGCATCGACCTGCTGCGTAAAGTGCGTGCCAGCGACAAGCTGAAAAGCATGCCGGTCTTGATGGTGACCGCTGAAGCCAAGCGCGACCAGATCATTGAAGCGGCACAGGCCGGCGTCAATGGTTACGTGGTCAAGCCGTTCACCGCTCAGGTGCTCAAAGAGAAGATCGAGAAGATCTTCGAACGCGTCAACGGCTGAGTCACGTCAGGGGGGCGCGTCATGGATTCATCACAAACGTCTTTGGGCGAGTTCGAGTCGACCCTGAAGAAGCATGCTCAGGAGTTGGTCGAAAGCCTGGAGCGGGGCCGTTTCGGCGAGGCGGTGCAGTTGATTCACGAACTGAACCAGACCCGCGACCGCGGCCTGTACCAGGAAGTCGGCAAGCTGACTCGCGAGCTGCACAGTGCCATCGTCAGTTTCCAGATCGACCCCACCATGCCGCAGGCAGAAGAGGTGTCGCAAATTACCGACGCCACCGAGCGCCTGTCGTATGTGGTCAAGCTGACCGAGGGCGCGGCCAACCGCACCATGGACCTGGTCGAGGAAAGCACACCGGTGCTCAATGAGCTGGCCAGCGAGGCCAAGGCCCTGAGCACCGACTGGCAGCGCTTCATGCGCCGCGAAGTGGCTGCGCCGGAATTCCGTGATCTGGTCAAGCGAGTCGACAGTTTCCTGACGCACAGCGCCGAGGGCAACCGCAAGGTTTCCGGGCACCTCAATGACATTTTGCTGGCCCAGGACTATCAGGACCTGACCGGCCAGGTGATCAAGCGCGTCACCGCACTGGTGACCGAGGTGGAAAGCAACCTGCTCAAGCTGGTGCTGATGGCCAGCCAGGTCGACCGCTTTGCCGGTATAAAACATGACCACGATCAATTGCGTGCAGAAAAAGATCGAGAAAAACATCCGACTCGGGGTGAAGGTCCGCAGATTCATGCCGATAAGCGTGAAGACGTCGTGTCCGGTCAGGACGATGTCGATGATCTGCTGTCCAGCCTTGGTTTTTAAGGAGCACGTTTGATGAGCTTCGGCGCCGATGAAGAAATCCTCCAGGATTTCCTGGTAGAAGCCGGCGAAATTCTTGAGCAATTGTCCGAGCAACTGGTCGAGCTGGAAAGCCGACCTGACGATGCCGACCTGCTCAATGCGATCTTTCGCGGTTTCCACACTGTAAAAGGGGGCGCCGGCTTCCTCCAGCTGAACGAGCTGGTGGAGTGCTGCCATATCGCCGAGAACGTGTTCGACGTCCTGCGCAAAGGTGAGCGCCGGGTCGATGCGGAACTGATGGATGTGGTGCTCGAGGCACTGGATACGGTCAACAGCATGTTTGGCCAGGTGCGTGAGCGTGCCGAAGTGACACCAGCCACCCCCGCACTGCTGGCAGCGTTGTCGCGCCTGGCCGAACCTGGCGCAGCCGAAACTGTTGCAGCGCCTGCACCGGCGCCGGTTGCCGACGTGTCGGTTGCCGCGCCGGCCGAGGCCGAGGAGCAACACCAGGACATCACTGACAGTGAATTCGAGCAGTTGCTCGATTCGCTCGATGCGATCAAGGCGCAAGCGGCGGCCGACGAGCAGATGCAGGGCGAGACTGTCAGCGGTGCGGGTGATGAAATCACCGACGCCGAGTTCGAATCGCTGCTCGACCAGTTGCACGGCAAGGGCCAGTTCAATGCCGAGGTTGCCGCGCCGCCGGTGGCCGTCAGCAGCGAAGCGGTCAGTGATGAGATCACCGACGCCGAATTCGAATCGCTGCTCGACCAGCTGCATGGCAAGGGCACCTTCCAGGCTGGCGCCTTGCCAGCCGCCCAGGCACCAGCGCCTGCCGCACCCGACAACAGTGCCGCCAGCGATGAAATCAGCGAGCACGAGTTCGAAGCCCTGCTGGACCAGTTGCACGGCAAGGGCAAGTTCGGTGGCGATGTTGCCGCTGTAGAGGCCCCGGCTGCTGTCCAGGCGCAAGCGCCGGCTGCCGCCAAGGCCGAAAGCCCGCCGGTGGCCAAGCCCGCTGCCGCGCCAGCGCCAGCGCCTTCGCCGGCCAGCAAACCTGCCGCGGCGCCTCGCGCGCCGGCCCCGGCCGCTGAAAAGCATGCCGCCAGCGAAGCGGAAACCACGGTACGCGTCGATACCGCGCGCCTGGACGAGATCATGAACATGGTCGGCGAACTGGTGCTGGTGCGTAACCGTCTGGTGCGCCTGGGCCTGAACAGCGGCGACGAGGCCATGTCCAAGGCGGTGTCCAACCTTGACGTGGTCACCGCCGACCTGCAGACCGCGGTGATGAAAACCCGTATGCAGCCGATCAAGAAGGTCTTCGGCCGCTTCCCGCGCCTGGTCCGCGACCTGGCGCGCCAGTTGAAGAAAGAGATCAATCTGGAGCTGGTCGGCGAAGAGACCGACCTTGACAAGAACCTCGTAGAAGCCTTGGCCGACCCGCTGGTGCACTTGGTGCGCAATGCGGTCGACCACGGTATCGAGATGCCCGACGAGCGTGAAACGTCTGGCAAAGCCCGTACCGGCCGCGTAGTGCTGTCGGCCGAACAGGAAGGCGACCACATCCTGCTGTCGATCTCGGACGACGGCAAGGGCATGGACCCGAACATCCTGCGTGCCAAGGCCGTGGAAAAGGGCCTGATGGACAAGGACGCCGCCGAGCGCCTGAGCGAGTCGGACTGCTACAACCTGATCTTCGCCCCTGGCTTCTCGACCAAGACCGAGATTTCCGATGTGTCCGGGCGTGGCGTGGGCATGGACGTGGTGAAAACCAAGATCTCCCAGCTCAACGGCTCGATCAACATTTTCTCGGCCAAGGGCCAAGGCTCCAAGATCGTCATCAAGGTGCCGCTGACCCTGGCGATCATGCCCACCCTGATGGTGATGTTGGGCAACCAGGCGTTCGCCTTCCCGCTGGTCAACGTCAACGAGATCTTCCACCTCGACCTGTCGCGCACCAACGTGGTCGACGGCCAGGAAGTGGTGATCGTGCGCGACAAGGCGCTGCCGCTGTTCTACCTCAAGCGCTGGCTGGTCCAGGGCCAGGTGCACGAAGAGCAGCACGAAGGCCACGTGGTGATTCTGTCGGTCGGCACCCAGCGCATCGGTTTTGTCGTTGACCAACTGGTGGGCCAGGAAGAAGTGGTCATCAAGCCGCTGGGCAAGATGCTGCAAGGCACCCCGGGCATGTCCGGGGCCACCATTACCGGCGACGGTCGCATCGCGTTGATTCTCGACGTCCCGAGCATGCTCAAGCGTTACGCCGCGCGGCGTATTTGATTTCGGTGGCGCGCCCTGGCGGGTTGCGCCGCCTAATGGAGTGTTTATGGCAGTCAAGGTCCTGGTGGTGGATGATTCTGGTTTCTTCCGCCGCCGTGTCTCGGAAATCCTCTCGGCGGATCCAACGATCCAGGTAGTGGGTACCGCGACCAACGGCAAGGAAGCAATCGACCAGGCGCTGGCGCTCAAGCCCGATGTGATCACCATGGACTACGAAATGCCCATGATGGATGGCATTACCGCCGTGCGGCACATCATGCAGCGCTGCCCGACGCCCGTATTGATGTTCTCGTCGCTGACCCATGAAGGCGCCCGCGTCACCCTCGACGCGCTGGATGCCGGCGCAGTGGACTACCTGCCGAAAAACTTCGAGGACATCTCGCGCAACCCTGACAAGGTCAAGCAGTTGCTGTGCGAGAAGGTGCACACCATTTCGCGCAGTAACCGCCGGATCGGCAGCTATGCCAGAACGGCGCCGGTCGCCGCGCCAGCGCCCGCCAGCACTTTCGCCAGCCAGGCGCAGACGCGCCCGGCAGCGCCTGCCCGTGCAGCGGCCCCGACACCGGCGGCCTCGCAGTCGCCGGCACCCAAGCGCAAACCCTACAAACTGGTGGCCATCGGTACCTCCACGGGGGGGCCGGTGGCGCTGCAGCGGGTACTGACCCAGCTGCCGGCCAATTTCCCGGCGCCGATCGTGTTGATCCAGCACATGCCGGCGGCGTTCACCAAAGCGTTTGCCGAACGCCTGGACAAGCTGTGCCGCATCAGCGTCAAGGAAGCCGAAGACGGCGACATGCTGCGCCCGGGCCTGGCCCTGCTGGCCCCCGGTGGCAAGCAGATGATGATCGATGGCCGTGGCACAGTGAAGATCCTGCCCGGCGACGAACGCCTGAACTACAAGCCGTGCGTGGACATTACCTTCGGTTCGGCGGCCAAGTCGTACGGTGACAAGGTGTTGTCGGTGGTGCTCACCGGCATGGGTGCCGATGGCCGCGAGGGCGCGCGCCTGCTCAAGCAGGGGGGCAGCACGGTGTGGGCCCAGGATGAAGCCAGCTGCGTGATTTATGGCATGCCCATGGCCATCGTCAAGGCCAACCTGGCGGATGCCGTGTACAGCCTGGATGAAATCGGCAAGCACCTGGTGGAGGCGTGCGTCTGATGGATGTCCTCAGCCTGATCGGTTTGATTCTGGCTTTCGTTGCCATCGTCGGTGGCAACTTCCTTGAAGGCGGTCATGTCGGTGCTCTGGTCAATGGCCCGGCGGCTCTGATCGTGCTGGGTGGCACCCTGGCGGCGGCGTTGTTGCAGTCGCCGCTGTCGTCGTTCAAGCGTGCCTTGCAGATTTTGCGTTGGATCCTGTTTCCACCGCGGGTCGATCTGGCGGGCGGCATCGACCGTGTGGTGAACTGGAGCCTGACCGCTCGCAAAGAAGGCCTGCTGGGCCTGGAAGGGGTAGCGGACAGCGAGCCCGACCCCTATGCGCGCAAGGGCCTGCAACTGCTGGTGGATGGCGCCGAGCCGGAAGCGATCCGCAGCATCCTTGAGGTCGACTTCCTTACCCAGGAAGGCCGTGACATCCAGGCAGCCAAGGTATTCGAAAGCATGGGCGGCTATGCGCCGACCATCGGCATCATCGGGGCGGTCATGGGCCTTATCCATGTGATGGGCAATCTGGCCGACCCGTCGCAACTGGGCAATGGCATTGCCGTGGCCTTTGTCGCGACCATTTACGGTGTGGCCAGTGCCAACCTTGTGCTATTGCCGGTCGCCAGCAAGCTCAAGGCCATCGTCATGCGCCAGTCGCGCTACCGTGAAATGCTGCTCGAAGGCCTGCTGTCGATTGCCGAAGGTGAAAACCCGCGCTCGATCGAGCTGAAGCTGCAAGGCTTCATGGAGTAACCCATGCGTCGCCGTCGTCATACCGAGGAACACGAAAACCACGAGCGCTGGCTGGTGTCGTACGCCGACTTCATCACGTTGCTGTTCGCCTTCTTCGTGGTGATGTATTCCATTTCCTCGATCAACGAGGGTAAGTACAAGGTTATTTCCCAGGCTTTGCTAGGGGTATTCAACGACCCCGAGCGCAGCATGAAGCCGATCCCGATTGGCGATGAGCAGCCGCTGAGCGTTCGCCCGGCCCAACCGCTGGTCAAAGACAGCGAGCAGACCGAAGCGGGCCTGGCGGCGACCAATGTCGACCCGTTGAAAACCATCAGCGATGACGTGCGCGATGCCTTCGGCGACCTGATCAACAGCGACCAGATGACTGTGCGCGGCAACGAGCTGTGGGTGGAGATCGAGCTCAACTCATCGCTGCTGTTTGGCAGCGGTGATGCGATGCCCAGTGACAAGGCGTTTGCGATCATCGAGAAGGTGGCCAACATCCTCAAGCCGTTCGCCAACCCGGTGCACGTCGAAGGCTTCACCGACAACCTGCCGATCCGCACCGCGCAGTACCCCACCAACTGGGAGTTGTCCTCGGCGCGCGCGGCCAGCATCGTGCGCCTGCTGGCCATGGAGGGCGTCAACCCGGCACGCATGGCTTCGGTAGGCTACGGCGAGTACCAGCCGGTGGCCAGCAACGATACCGCCGAAGGGCGCGCACGCAACCGCCGGGTGGTGCTGGTGATTTCCCGTAACCTGGAAGTGCGCCGCAGCCTGACAGGCTCGGGCAGCGCCAATGCCACACCGGATGCCGCATTGCGCCGTGCTGGCACACAAAGTGCACCGGCAACACGAGCAACAGTGGCGGGGCAGTGATACGTCAATTCCCCGTCGCCGCTGTCCCCTGCAGGCGCGGGTTTACCCGCGAGCCGGGCGACGCGGTGTATGGCACCGGTTGCACCGGTGTTCGCGGGTAAACCCGCTCCTACATTGATTGCGCGAGCTTTCGAATTTTGAGCAAGGCAGTGTCCCTGCCAAATCAATAGATAGAGTTTGCTTGATGAGAGTCTGGGCAGTAGCCAATCAAAAAGGTGGTGTCGGCAAGACCACCACTACCATTGCCCTGGCCGGCCTGCTGGCCGAGGCCGGCAAGCGCGTGGTTGTCGTCGACCTCGACCCGCACGGCTCGATGACCAGCTACTTCGGGCACAACCCGGACGCCCTGGAGCACAGCTGCTACGACCTGTTCCTGCACAAGGGCACGGTGCCCGAAGGCTTGCCCGGGCAACTGCTGCTGCCCACCAGCGATGAGCGCATTTCGCTGCTGCCGTCGAGTACCGCCCTGGCGGTGCTGGAGCGCCAGTCGCCAGGGCAGAATGGCCTGGGCCTGGTAATCGCCAAGAGTCTGGCGCAGCTGTGGCAGGATTTCGACTATGCCCTGATCGACAGCCCACCCTTGCTGGGTGTGCTGATGGTCAATGCCCTGGCCGCCAGCCAGCAGCTTGTGATCCCGGTGCAAACCGAGTTCCTCGCCGTGAAGGGCCTGGAGCGCATGGTCGGCACCTTGGCCATGGTCAACCGTTCGCGCAAGCAGGCGCTGCCGTACCAGATCGTACCGACCCTGTTCGACCGTCGTACCCAGGCGTCGCTGGGCACCCTCAAGTTGCTGCGTGACACCTACGGGCAGCATGTGTGGCAGGGCTACATCCCGGTGGATACGCGCCTGCGTGATGCCAGTCGCAAGGGCGTCACGCCTTCGCAGTTCGACAGCAAGAGCCGTGGGTTGATCGCCTACCGGGCGCTGCTCAAGCACCTGCTCACCTACAAGACCGCAGTGCAGGTGGCCTGATGACTCAAACCCGGCAAACCAGCACCCGGCCCCAGATGGCCCTGCAATCGTACCTGGACGGCCTGCTGCAGGAGGCCACCGAGGCCGAAGACCTGAGCGAGCAGCCGGCAGTGGCGGATGAGTTCGCCGAGGCGGTGCGCGAGGAGCAGGCACGCGATGCCCGGCAGCCAGCCCGGCCTGAGCCCGCCGAAGCCGCCGCCAGCTTTGCCCCGCGGCCGTTCGCCGAACCCCGTCTGGCGGTGCTGACCAGCGTGATGCCAGTGGAAGCCCCGGTGGTGACGGTGGTCGAGCAGGAGGTCGTGGCCGAAGCCAGCATCCCGGTACTGGTCGAAGAACAAACCGTGGAACCGGCTGTGCCGCTGGTCGATGTGCATCTGCCGGCACCCAACCTGCCCGTACCCCCGGCCACTGTCGACGGTCGTCCGGTGTGGGCGGCCGAGCCGTTCGAATGCCTGCTGTTCGACGTTGCCGGCCTGACCCTGGCGGTGCCGTTGGTGTGCCTGGGCTCGATCTACACCCTGGCTGGCCAGGAGCTGACGCCACTGTTCGGCCAGCCCGACTGGTTCCTCGGCATCCTGACCTGCCAGGCCGGCAACCTGAAGGTGCTGGACACTGCGCGTTGGGTAATGCCCGACCGCTACCGCGATGATTTTCGCCAGGGCCTGCAATACGTGATTTCGGTGCAGGGCTACGAATGGGGGCTGGCGGTGCATCAGGTCAGCCGCTCGCTGCGCCTGGACCCGTCGGAGATCAAGTGGCGCAGCCAGCGTGGCCAGCGCCCGTGGCTGGCCGGCACCGTAATCGAACACATGTGCGCACTGCTCGACGTCGCCGCACTGGCCGAGCTGATCGCCAGCGGTGCGGTCAAGCAGATGCACGCCAAACAGAAATGACACAGAACATACCGCCAACGGCGGATTTTGAGGGTAGGGGAATGAAAAAGTCGTCTGCACAAGGTTCCGAAGATCCGATCCTGCAGTGGGTTACCTTCCGTCTGGACAACGAGTCCTACGGCATCAATGTGATGCAGGTGCAGGAAGTCCTGCGCTACACCGAGATTGCCCCGGTGCCGGGTGCGCCGAGCTACGTGCTGGGCATCATCAACTTGCGCGGTAACGTGGTGACGGTGATCGACACGCGTCAGCGTTTTGGCCTGATGCCGACCGAAGTGACCGACAACACCCGTATCGTCATCATCGAAGCCGACAAGCAAGTGGTCGGCATTCTGGTCGACAGCGTGGCCGAAGTGGTTTACCTGCGCCAGTCCGAAATCGAGACCGCGCCGAACGTGGGTAACGAAGAGTCGGCCAAGTTCATTCAGGGCGTGTGCAACAAGAATGGCGAACTGCTGATCCTGGTCGAACTGGACAAGATGATGACCGAGGAAGAGTGGTCCGAGCTGGAGAACATCTGAGTTGATTCTAGAGGTTGCTGTCATCTTCCTGGCGCTGGCCTGGGCGCTGAGCCTGTGGTTTTTCCTCAACTACAGCAAGCGCCAGCGCGAGCTGGCTGCGCAGCAGGCCGAGGGCGATGCGCTGCGTGACCAGCGCATCAAGGACTTGGCCAAGCGTCTGGATGACTACCAGAACGGCACTGTGCGCATGGGTGAGGCCATCCATGAGCTGCGTGCGACGGTGGCTACGCTGCCAGACCGGCTGGAGCGCCTCGAGCAGCGCGACCCCAGCAACGTTACCTTTAGCCAGGCGGCCAAGCTGGTGGGGATGGGGGCGAGTGTCGATGAGTTGACCCAGAGCTGCGGCCTGACCCAGGCCGAGGCGGAGTTGATGAGCAAGGTGCACCGGGCTCCTTGACGGGGGCTGGCAGGTAGCCTCGTTAGCAGGCTCGTCACCTGGGACATCGAGCGGCGCCCATGCGTCGCTCGATCTGAAGGGCGCCGCCAGGCCCGTTCAGTTCCCCATGCATTTCAGTTGCGAACCCAGGAGTGATTGCCGCCGACGCCGGCAAAACGGTTCAGGGGCAGCAATTGCTTCAGGGCAGCATTGGCCTGTGAGGCGTCGATGAATGGGTAGGTGTTGACGCGTGGCATGATGTGCAAGTTGATGATCTGGCGCAGGGTCCGCAGGCCGGGTAGATGGCGATCGACCATCTCGGTGAGCAGCGCCGGGCCGGTGAGGTAGCTGAGCTTGTTGGCATAGCGGTAGAAATTGCCAGGGTCCTGTTCCAGGCTCGGTCGGCTGTCGTAAAAGTTTGCATGGATCTGGTAGCGTGCGAGCATTTCATCCGAGATCGCATCCAGCACCGGGTTGCCTGGGTGGCTACCTATGAGGCTGGTGTTGTACAGGCAATTCATGCTCATTTTTTCGTTGCACATCGGCGGTGGCAGCAGCAGCCCATCGGGCGGGGTGTGCAGCTCGACCTGGTCGATCGTTTCGCCCTTGCCGTCCGGCAGCAGGAAATCGTCTACGTCCATGTACAGCCCACCCTCATGGTGCAGCATTCGGTAGCGCAGCACATCCGTCGCCGACGCGTAATTGGTGGCGATGCCACCGTTGCCATCCAGTGCTGCATCGTACTGTGCGTAATAGCGGCTCTGGCGGAAGGCCCGGAAGAAACCTTGCTCTTCAAGCGGCAATACCTGAAGCCCTGGCGCCCGGGCTGCCAATAGCCTTGCGTTCTGTTCGTAGGCGGTAGGCGAAGCCTTCGACAGAAACAGGCGCATGCTGTATTCACTGTCGCTCAGGCGCGCGGCGTTGGCGGCAAGGTTGGCCAGCAATGGCTCGCCAAGGACGTTGTTGCCGACCCAGAGGCTGGATATGAGTTTTGGGATAGGTGCGCTGTCCGGCGCCCGAGTCGGTATTTGCACCGGCAGGGGCAGGTCGACACCCAAGGCGCGCAAAGTGCGCGTGCGCATGGCGTCGGTTACCGGCCGAGGCATGTCGAGCGCCACCAGGTCACGGCTGCCGGGGACTGCCACGTAGGCTTGCGGATCGACCTCGTTGACGTCGTCCTTGAGGATGAACGCATTCCGCTCCATGTCATAGACCACCCGCGCGTTGTAGGTTTCGATGCTGCATTCCAGGTCGTCCAGTTCGCCATCGTAGTGGGGCAACCGTATCACCGCGCCGGCAACCTCCGGGTCGCCGTCATCAAGGGGTGCAATGGGCTCGTGGTTGTGGAAGTACTCCGCGCCTTCTGGCTCTGGAAGCCGCGGTGGGCTGGTCGGGCTCAACGGATAGCCGAGCTGCTCGTTGACCTCGCGCGGCATGACAAAACCATCGCTTTTGAACTCGAACAGGGCCTTGATGCCTGCTGTGCCCTCCGTTGCCAGCGGTACGGCGTTGAACAGCCCCCAGGCGATGTCGCCCACCCCGTCCTGTTTGGCTTTCAGGCTGTGGCCGTTGATCACCTGATCCAGGCCCAGGCCCAACTGGGCAATGCCACCGAGCGCCAGCAGTGGCGCCAGCCCCGGCACCACCAGGCACAGTGGCGCTAGCAGGTTGAGCGTGTTGGCGAGGTAGCCACGCCATTTGGCTTTGGTAACCTGGCTGTCGGTGGTAATGACAAAATCGGCATCGTCGTAGCTGCGCTGGCGCTGGCGCTCGGTCAGGGCTGCGAACATATCCCCGGTCAGTTTGGGGTTGTATTTGCCAGGTTTGTAGTTCACGTAGGTTCTGGGGGGCCAGACGCCATCATCGTTGAAATAACCGTGTTCAGTTGGCAACCGGTGCCGGTCCGGATAGTCGCCAAGGCCCTCGAGCGCGGTGTCCAGGCCACTGAAATCGAGGCCCTGGGGGCGGTCGGCGAGCCTGAAGTGTTGCTTTAGCGCTTCGCGTCGAGCGGGGTCCTTGCACTGATCGCCCACCCAGTCCTTGAGCAGGTTCTCGCTTGCGAATTCGAGCAAGGGCGAGCTGTTACCTGGCATGTACAGCAGGGTCAGATCGCTGTGCGGGGCATTGATGTACAGCAGGTCTGTGGCCGCATAGCCATAGATGCTCAGCGTGCTGACCCGTATCTTGAAGCGCTGCGGCATCATGCCGGCGGCTTGCCATGCCAGTTCCCTGGCAGCATTGCTCAGGCGCCCCTGGCTGACCTGGGCGTTGCAGGCGGCGATGAAATTGAGCTTGCTGGCCAGGCGGTGAGTGTCCTGATGCTCCTGCCAGTAAGCGTCGAGCATGGCTTTGAACGGCTGGTGAAAGTCCAGCGCTTCGATGAACCGCTGGAAGGCTTCAGCCGGAACCTGAATGTGGGTCGAGGCATCGTAACGGGCGGGAGACGATCGCTGGAACAGGCCGTTATACACCTCGAAGGCGGCGCCCTGATGGCCGTAGCCCAGCGTTGGCAGGCGATCGACCAGCTTCAACGGCCCTTGGGGGAAGGTGCCTGCCCAAGGGTTGGCGAACAGTGCGCCGATGAGGTTGTTATCGGACTCCCCTTGCCAGTTGCCCAGCAGCGCCTGGGTCATGCTCTGGGTCTGCTGGACCGCTGCCACATACCCTTGGTCATCCGGCCGGTAGTGCAGGGTGACCACATCGACGCGATCGGGGTCGATATGCACACCTTGCCCGGCAAGCCACTGCCGGATCAAGCGATGGGCTTCGCGGTCCGGGCGTGGGATGTTGGCCAGATGGTCTACTACGAACTGCACGCCTTTGGCGTTGATTCTGCTGTCGATCATGACGGTCACCTTGTACGTGGGAAGCCGACAAGGTTGGGCGCATTGAGGGGGAGGGGGTGGTAGATAGTTACTGGCCAGTGCCGGGCAGCGGGGGCAATGGTGGGGTGATATCGCGTTCTGTCGGGCGCGGATCATCGAAGCCGGCGGGTACCTTGCCGCGCAGTTGCCAGGCGAAGGCGATGATTTCGGCAATGGTCAGGTACAGCGCTTCGGGTATTTGATCGCCCAGCTCCAGCCGCGCCAGCAGGCGCACCAGCTCGGCGTTTTCGTAGATCGGCACTTCGTGTTCGCGGGCGAGCGCAAGGATGGCCTCGGCCAGGTCCTCGTCGCCCTTGGCGGTGAGGGTCGGTGCCTGATGGCCGTCGTAGTTCAGCGCTATGGCTTGGCGTGGTGTCGTATCGTTCATGCGGTTTCGTCCACCCAGCGTTGTTCCATCCGTGTGCGCGGCCCCTGCGGCGGGATGCCCGGGTGGCACGCCAGGTCGCCGACTTCCAGGCCCCGGGCCACCAGGCGCGCGCGCAGCGCGCCAAGCTGGGCGTCGATCAACCGCGCGGTCTGCTCGCGCTCCGCCCATAGCTGCCCGCTCAGGCGGCCCTCGCTCAGTTGCGCCTGCACTTGCAGGGGGCCGAGCGGGGACAAGTCGAAGGCCAGCTCGATGCGCCACAGGGCTTGCCGAGGGTTTTGGGCTTCATGTTGGCGGTCGGCCTGTTGTTGTGGGGTTTCTTCGCGCTGCAGTTTGACTTGCAGCGGGATGAAGTCCTGGCCGTGGCGGATCGGCACTTCGGTTTGCCAGGTGGTCTGCAGGTTGCCGTTTTCCAGCGTGCCGGTTTGTTGCAGGCTGCTCATGGCGTGGCTCTGCAAACGTGAAACAGCAGCGGCAGCCAGGCGCAGCAGCTGTTGCAGGTCGCCTTCCTCTTCCAGGGCCTTGAGCAGGCGCGACGGTAATGGGAACGCGCCCGGCTGCGGTTTGGGGCTGACCCGCTCGAGCATGCCCAGTGCACTGCGCGCCAGTATCGGCATGGTCAGGGCCAGGTTGGCGGGGCTCAGAGTGGTGGCCCCTGCCGGGAGGGCAGGGGCCTGGGCCATCAGCCGCAGTAAATGCGCTTTGAGGTCGGTGTCGACGCTGGCGGTGGACCCACTCAGCAGCTTCGCTTCGAGAAAGCTGCCGCTGTTGTTCAAGGCCTGGGCCACTGCCTTGGCGTCGCCCAGTTGTCGGGCGTCCGGCAGGCCGGCCAGCAGGCGTTCGGCGCTGGCGCGCAGCTCGCCATCGGCGCCTGGGTCGCGGGTGAGCTGTTGCAGGGCGTTGAGCAGGCCGGGCAGCGAGGCTTGACGGTTTTGCTGTGTCAGCAGCTGTTGGGCAATGCTGAGTTGGTCCTGCCTGCCGCTGAGCGGCACGAAGCGCAATGACTGATCACCCTGCACCAGGGCGCTGAGCAGGCTGCCAATGGCCAGCGGGCGCGGGCTGTCGATGCTCAGCGTGGCTCCGGCCTGAGTGCTGTTGAGCAAGCTGACCAGCGCCCGGTACACGGCCGGTTGGCCGGGTGCCTGGGCCAGCGGCTGGTTGGTCAGGACCTTGCCTTGCAGCAAGGTGCCGACCGGCACCTTGCTGGTGTCCAGCTGGGTGAGGGTGGCGACCTGGCTGGCGCTGGCCTGTTGCAACATGATCGCCAGGCGATTGCTTTCGGTCTGGCTGACGGTGATCTGGCTGCCTTGGGGCAGCGGCTGGCTGGCGTTGGCCTGTAGTTGGGTCTGCACGCCGTTGGCCTGCATCAGCCTTAGCACCAGCTGAAAGTCCTGGCCCGCCTGGCGCAACGATAAAACCTCGGCTTGCGCGGTTTCGCCGGGGGCCAGCAACCCGGGCTGTGCCTGGATAAGGCGCAGCAGTTCGCCGCTCGTGCCCGCCTTCATGGCTTGGCTGTTGATCGCGGTTTGTGCGCCGAGACTATTGATTTCAGTCATGATTGTATACAACCTGTCGAGCCCGGCCTCTTGGCAGCGCGGCGGCGCGTGTAATAATGCCGAGCGCCCGTGGTTGCCAGTATAACGGCAGCGCGAGGGGCGACTTGAGACACAAGGGTTCTGGAGTGGTGTTGGCTGCTTCAAAGCCCTACTGAAGATAAGGCGAAACCGTGACCCTTCACCTCCAAGCCGCGGGCCTGGCCTGCGAGCGCGACTGGCGCCTGTTGTTCGAACAGCTCGATTTCGAGCTGGGCGCCGGTGACATGCTGCAGATCAGTGGCCCCAACGGCAGCGGCAAGACCAGCCTGTTGCGCTTGCTGGCCGGGCTGATGCAGCCGACGGCCGGGCAGATTCTGCTGGGTGGCAAGCCACTGGCAGAACAGCGTCATGCCCTGGCCAGCGCCCTGCTGTGGATTGGCCACGCCGCTGGCATCAAGGACTTGCTCACCGCCGAGGAGAATCTCACCTGGCTGTGCGCCTTGCACCAGCCGGCCAGCCGCGAGGCGATCTGGGCGGCGCTGGAGGCTGTCGGCCTGCGCGGTTTCGAAGACGTCCCCTGCCATACCCTGTCGGCCGGCCAGCAGCGCCGCGTGGCGCTGGCCCGGCTGCACCTGGCTTGCCCGCCGCTATGGATTCTCGACGAGCCGTTCACCGCGCTCGACAAGCAAGGCGTGGCGCAGCTTGAAGCGCACCTGGCAGCCCACTGCGAGCGGGGCGGCACGGTGGTGCTGACGACTCACCACACACTGGAACGCAAGCCCTCCGGTTACCGAGAACTGAACCTGGGGCAATGGGCTGCATGAGCGTATTCATTTTGCTGCTGCGCCGCGAAGCGCGCCTGCTGTTCCGTCGCCCGGCCGAACTGGCCAACCCGTTGGTGTTCTTCGCCATTGTCGTGGCCATGTTCCCGCTGGCGGTCGGCCCGGAAAGCCAATTGTTGCAAACCTTGTCGCCGGGCCTGGTCTGGGTGGCGGCGTTGCTGGCCGTGTTGTTGTCGCTGGACGGCCTGTTCCGCAGCGATTTCGAAGACGGCTCGCTGGAGCAATGGGTGCTGTCGCCGCACCCACTGGCGTTGCTGGTGCTGGCCAAGGTGCTGGCGCACTGGATCTTTTCCGGGCTGGCGCTGGTATTGTTGGCGCCACTGCTGGCACTGATGCTGGGGCTGCCAAGCCATTGCCTGCCGGTGCTCCTCGGTTCGCTGCTGCTGGGTACGCCGGTATTGAGCTTGCTGGGCGCGGTAGGTGCGGCACTGACAGTCGGCCTTAAACGCGGAGGTTTGTTACTGGCGTTGCTGATTCTGCCGTTGTATATCCCTGTATTGATCCTGGGCAGTGGTGCGTTGCAAGCGGCGTTGCAAAATATGCCGGCAACCGGCCATCTGCTCTGGCTCGCCAGCCTGACGGCCCTGGCCGTTACCCTGGCACCCTTTGCGATAGCGGCCGGCCTGAAGATCAGCGTCGGCGAATAACGAGTCCCGGGCTCTCAAGCCCGGCAAATACCCTGGATGTACCCTGATGAAAATAAGCTGGACGTGGTTCCACAAGCTGGGCTCCCCGAAATGGTTCTATGCCTTCAGCGGCCGCATGCTGCCGTGGCTGGCCGGTGCTGCCGTGCTCCTGCTGCTGGTCGGCATCACCTGGGGCCTGGCCTTCGCCCCCCAGGACTACCAGCAAGGCAACAGCTTCCGCATCATCTATATCCACGTGCCGGCGGCGATGCTGGCGCAGTCCTGCTATGTGCTACTGGCGGTGGCCGGGGTGGTGGGGCTGGTGTGGAAGATGAAACTGGCCGACGTCGCCCTGCAATGTGCCGCGCCCATTGGCGCCTGGATGACCGCCGTGGCCCTGGTTACCGGCGCCATCTGGGGCAAGCCGACCTGGGGCAGCTGGTGGGTGTGGGATGCCCGCCTTACGTCCATGCTCATCCTGCTGTTCCTGTACTTCGGCATTATTGCGCTGGGCCAGGCGATCAGTAATCGTGACAGTGCAGCCAAGGCCTGTGCGGTGCTTGCGATTGTCGGTGTGGTGAATATCCCGATCATCAAGTATTCAGTGGAGTGGTGGAACACCCTGCACCAAGGCGCCACCTTCACCCTTACCGAAAAGCCGGCGATGCCGGCCGAAATGTGGCTGCCGCTGTTGTGCACGGCGCTGGGTTTCTACTGTTTCTTCGGCACCGTACTGCTGCTGCGTATGCGCCTTGAAGTGCTCAAGCGCGAAGCACGCGCCAGTTGGGTCAGGGACGAAGTATTGAACAGCCTGGGACGGAGGGCCGCACAATGAGCTTTGCCACCTTCGGTGACTTTCTCGCCATGGGCCACCATGGCCTGTACGTGTGGTCGGCCTATGGCATCTGCCTGGCGGTGCTGGCGCTGAATGTCGGTGCGCCACTGCTGGCCCGTCGTCGCTATTTGCAAGAAGAGGCGCGCCGTTTGCGCCGGGAGAACAACCAGTGAATCCGCAGCGCAAGAAACGCCTGTTGCTCATCGTCGGCCTGCTGGTCGGCGTCGGGGTTGCCGTCGGCTTTGCCTTGAGCGCATTGCAGCAGAACATCAACCTGTTCTATACACCGACCCAGATCGCCAACGGCGAAGCCCCGCTGGACACGCGCATCCGCGCCGGCGGCATGGTGGAGAAAGGCTCGGTGCAGCGTTCGGCCGACTCGCTGGACGTGCGTTTCGTGGTAACCGACTTTAACAAGTCGGTACCCATCACCTACCGCGGCATCCTCCCCGACCTGTTCCGCGAAGGGCAGGGCATCGTCGCCCTTGGCAAGCTCAATGCCGACGGTGTGGTGGTAGCCGATGAAGTGCTGGCCAAGCACGACGAGAAATACATGCCGCCCGAAGTCACCAAGGCCCTGAAGGAAAGCGGCCAGGCCGCTGCCGGCGGGGAGACGAAGCCATGAACGCAGCACTGGTAGTCCCCGAACTGGGCCAGTTGGCGATGATTCTGGCCATCTGCTTTGCCGTCGTGCAGGCCAGTGTGCCGTTGCTTGGCGCGTGGCGTGGCGACAGCCTGTGGATGAGCCTGGCGCGGCCGGCAGCGTGGGGGCAGTTCGCCTTCCTGGCGTTTGCCTTTGCCTGCCTGACCCATGCCTTCATGACAGACAATTTCTCGGTCGCCTATGTGGCCAGCAACTCCAACAGCGCCTTGCCCTGGTACTACAAGTTCAGTGCGGTGTGGGGCGCCCATGAGGGTTCGTTGCTGCTTTGGGCGCTGATCCTCGGCGGCTGGACCTTTGCCGTGTCGGTGTTCTCCCGGCAGTTGCCGCAGGTGATGCTGGCCCGCGTGCTGGCGGTAATGGGCATGATCAGCGTGGGCTTCCTGAGCTTCCTGATCATTACTTCCAACCCGTTCCAGCGCCTGCTGCCGCAGGTGCCGACCGATGGCCGTGACCTCAACCCGCTGCTGCAGGACTTTGGCCTGATCGTTCACCCACCCATGCTCTACATGGGCTATGTGGGCTTCTCGGTGGCCTTCGCGTTCGCCATTGCCGCCTTGCTCGGCGGCCGGCTGGACGCTGCCTGGGCGCGCTGGTCGCGGCCGTGGACCATCGTCGCCTGGGCTTTCCTGGGTGTTGGCATCACCTTGGGGTCGTGGTGGGCCTACTACGAACTGGGCTGGGGTGGCTGGTGGTTCTGGGACCCGGTGGAAAACGCCTCGTTCATGCCTTGGCTGGTGGGCACCGCACTGATCCACTCGCTGGCGGTGACCGAGAAACGCGGGGTATTCAAGAGCTGGACGGTGCTGCTGGCAATTGCCGCATTCTCGCTGAGCCTGCTGGGTACCTTCCTGGTGCGTTCCGGGGTGCTGACCTCGGTGCACGCGTTTGCCGCCGACCCGTCGCGGGGTATTTTCATCCTGTTTTTCCTGCTGTTCGTGGTCGGCGGGTCGCTCACCCTGTTCGCCCTGCGCGCACCGGTGGTCAAGAGCCAGGTCGGTTTCGCCCTGTGGTCGCGTGAAACGCTGCTGCTGGCCAACAACCTGGTGCTGGTGGTCGCGGCGTCGATGATTCTGCTCGGTACCCTGTACCCATTGGTGCTCGATGCCCTGACCGGGGCCAAGCTGTCGGTCGGCCCGCCCTATTTCGACGCCTTGTTCCTGCCACTGATGGCGCTGCTGATGGTGGTGCTGAGCGTGGGCGTGGTGGTGCGCTGGAAGGACACCCCGGGCAAATGGCTGGTCAGCATGATGACCCCGGTATTGATCGGCAGTGCCATCCTTGCCCCGGTTGCCGGCTTTATCGTCGACGACTTCGACTGGCCGACGCTGACGGCCTTCGCCCTGGCCGCCTGGGTAGTGCTTGGCGGGCTGCGTGACATTTTCGACAAGACCCGCCACAAGGGCCTGGTCAAAGGCCTGCCGGGCCTGGGCCGCAGCTACTGGGGCATGCAACTGGCGCACCTGGGCCTGGCGGTGTGTGCGCTGGGCGTGGTGCTGTCCAGCAACAACAGCGCCGAGCGCGACCTGCGCATGGCGCCGGGCGAAAGCGTGGAGCTGGGTGGCTATCACTTCCTGTTCCAGGGCGCCAAGCACTTCGAGGGGCCGAACTTCATCTCTGACAAGGGCACCATCGTGGTCAGCCGCGATGGCCGTGAAGTGACCACACTGTACCCGGAGAAGCGCCTGTACACCGTGCAACAGTCGATGATGACCGAAGCGGGCATCGACGCCGGCTTTACCCGCGACCTGTACGTCGCGCTTGGCGAGCCACTGGAGAATGGCGCCTGGGCTGTGCGCGTACATATTAAGCCTTACGTCCGCTGGATCTGGCTGGGCGGTCTGCTGACCGGCCTGGGCGGGTTGCTGGCGGCCCTCGACCGGCGCTACCGCGTCAAGGTCAAGACCCGGGTGCGTGATGTCCTGGGCGTGTCTGGAGCAGCTGCATGAAGCGTTGGATCATGGTAGTGCCCCTTGCAGTGTTCCTGCTGGTGGCGGTCTTCCTCTACAAGGGGCTTTTCCTCAAGCCCGACGAGCTGCCTTCGGCAATGATCGGCAAACCGTTCCCGGTGTTTTCCCTGGCGTCGACACAGGGGGACCGCACCCTGACTCAGGCCGACTTGCAGGGGCGCCCGGCACTGGTCAACGTGTGGGCCACCTGGTGCCCGTCGTGCAAGGTCGAGCACCCGTACCTGAACCAGCTGGCACAGCAGGGGGTGGTGATCCATGGGGTCAACTACAAGGATGACAACGCCGCCGCGCAGAAGTGGTTGGCCGAGTTCCACAACCCCTATCAGCTGGATATTCGTGACGAACAGGGCAGCCTGGGCCTGGACCTTGGGGTGTATGGGGCGCCGGAAACCTTCCTGATCGATGCCAAGGGCATCATCCGCTACAAGCACGTCGGCATCGTCGATGCCACGGTCTGGCGTGAACAGCTGGCGCCGTTGTACCAGGGCCTGATTGATGAGGCCAAGCCATGAGGCGTTGGCTGGCAGCTGCGGTGCTGGGCATGAGCCTGGCCGGTGTGGCCAAGGCGGCTATCGACACCTACCAGTTTCGCGACGAGGCAGAGCGCGAGCGTTACCAACAGTTGACCAAGGAACTGCGCTGCCCCAAGTGCCAGAACCAGGATATTGCCGACTCCAACGCGCCGATTGCTGCCGACCTGCGCCGAGAAATCTTCCGCATGCTTGGCGAAGGCCAGAGCAACCAGCAGATCATCGACTTCATGGTCGACCGCTATGGCGACTTCGTGCGCTACAAGCCGGCGCTCAGCGGGCGTACCTGGCTGCTGTGGTTTGGCCCGGGGATCTTGCTGGCCGGTGGCTTCGTGGTGCTGGCGGTGATCGTACGCCGGCGCCGTGCTACGGCCGTGCAGGGCGCCGATGAGTTGTCTGCCGAAGAACGCGAGCGTCTCGCCAAACTGCTGGAAAAAGAACAGACCCATGATTGAATTCTGGCTTAGCGCGGGCCTTCTGCTGCTCGCTGCCCTCAGCTTTTTGCTGCTCCCGATCCTGCGTGGCCGCCGTCGCCAGCAGGAAGAAGACCGCACGGCCTTGAACGTGGCCCTTTACCAGGAACGTGTCGCCGAGCTG
Source organism: Pseudomonas sp. NBRC 111139 (assembly GCF_001753955.1). Classification (NCBI taxonomy): domain Bacteria; kingdom Pseudomonadati; phylum Pseudomonadota; class Gammaproteobacteria; order Pseudomonadales; family Pseudomonadaceae; genus Pseudomonas; species Pseudomonas sp. NBRC 111139. The sequence goes on along the minus strand of NZ_BCBP01000061.1, from coordinate 1,552 downwards.
GCGGCCCAACAAGCCGCCGGTGTGCTCGATGAGGCGCAGATGGCCAAGGGCCGGGACGAGGCTGCCCGCGAGCTGCTGGCCGATACCGAAGGCGCCGAGGCCCCGCGCCAGGGGCATTTGGGCAAGGCCCTGCCGCTGCTGGCTGCGGTACTGGTACCGCTGATGGCGCTGGGGCTGTACCTGCATTTTGGGGCGGCCGACAAGGTGGCGCTGACCCAGGAGTTTGCCGAGGCTCCCAAGTCGATGGAAGAAATGACCACGCGCCTTGAACGCGTGGTGCAGGCCCAGCCGGATTCGGCCGAGGCCATGTATTTCCTTGGCCGGGCCTACATGGCCGAGCAGCGCCCGGCCGACGCCGCGCGTACGTTCGAACGGGCCGTGGCCCTGGCTGGCCGCCAGCCCGAGCTGCTGGGGCAGTGGGCCCAGGCCCAGTACTTTGCCGCCAACAAGCAGTGGAGCCCGCAATTGCAGGCGCTGACTGACGAAGCGCTGAAGGCGGACCCCAACGAGGTGACCAGCCTGGGCCTGCGCGGTATTGCCGCGTTTGAAGGCGAGCGCTATCAGGAAGCCATCGACTACTGGAAGCGCTTGCTGGCGCAGTTGCCAGAAGGTGATGCATCGCGAGCGGCGTTGCAGGGGGGGATCGACCGTGCCGCCGAGCGCCTGGGTGGCGCGCCAGTGCAGGCTACCGAGCCTGCACCTGTGGCGGCTCGCCTGAAAGTGCGGGTGGAACTGGCGGCTGCCTTGAAGGACAAGGTCCAGCCGGACGACACGGTGTTTATCTTCGCTCGCGCCAGCAATGGCCCGCCGATGCCGCTGGCGGCCAAGCGGGTGACCGTGGCGCAGTTGCCGATCGAGGTGGAGTTGTCTGATGCTGATGCGATGATGCCGCAGATGAAACTGTCGCAGTATGCCGAAGTCCAACTGGTTGCACGTGTTTCACGCGCGGGTCAGCCTACCCAGGGTGAGTGGATTGGCCAGGGGGCGCCGTTGTCTAGCGCCACCCAGGCTACCCAGCGCCTGACCATCGACACTCCAGACCAGTAAGAGAGCAATGCCATGCACAGCACCGTCCGCCTGACCCTGATTACCTTGGCCCTGGGTTTGTCTGCGTGTACGGTGCATGAGCCGTACGAGCAGCCCGCGCCACCGATCGAGCGTGTGCCGCCTTCGGGGCCGGTGGTCAAGCCCTTGCCGGGCAGGCAGCCTGCCACTTCGCCGAGCAAGCCGGCGGCGATACCCAAGCCCATGCCGCGCACCTCGGCCAGCTTTGCGCCACCGCCTGGCGGGGCAAGTCACTGGGATCCCAAGCTGGGTGTATATGTGTTGGAGAAGCAGCCCAATACCTTCTACCGGCAGCGTACCTACTATCGGTTTGATAACGGCTGGAGCTGGTCGTTGAGCCCGAATGGGCCTTGGCAGGAAACTGACAGCAGTGGTGTACCCGGTGGGTTAGGGCGCGCGTTCGCGCAGTAACGCTGTTTCTGTATCTGCTTATTCTGCTTCTGCTTCTGCTTTTGCTTGTAAGCGCGCGGTAGTTCAGGCGACGCAG